>JALGTY010000503.1:2312-2694 GCA_029821145.1 Candidatus Zipacnadia bacterium | reverse complement strand
AGCATGAACGAACACGGGGTGAATGTCTGCTTGCTGACAGCCGGCAACGAAGGCGGCGTCTTCTTCAGGATTTGACTTACGGCGCCTCCATGTCGAGGGCGCGGCAGAGAAGACTTGCACGGTCTGACAGCGGCGCTTTCGGGCTGCCTCAAGTGCTCGGTGCATCCCGCCGCCGATTGAGACGTGAAAACCTATCCGCACTAGCCGCGCCGACCTTCCTGTGCGTAGCTCAGAATCTGCTCGCGCGTCATCTCGCCGAGGCCAAGTGCTCGCAGCCCGCGTCGTGCTTCGGCCAGCAAATCGCGTCCCAGAATTGTGGAAGCAAGCTGGACAATTGAGCTAGTAACGCGCATGTTCACGCCGCACACCTCCGCCAGTTCCA
>JALGTY010000503.1:0-2274 GCA_029821145.1 Candidatus Zipacnadia bacterium | reverse complement strand
GAAGGTGACCAGCGCACACGAGACATCCTCGGTCAGGTAGCGATGCTCCATCGTGTCCGGGCCACCGAGGCCCTGAAAGCTCGGCCCGTCGCGGTATGCTCGCAAGTAGTCGTCATGCTCGGAGTAGCCCTGTCGGCGACTCATCTCAGGCTCCGGCAAGAGCTCCAGCCCCAGCGCTCGGCCGAGGGCCAGCCGCTCGCGGTCAATTGCCTCGATAACAACCGCCACCGCCGGTGTCACGCCCTCTTCGTAGAATTCCCATGCGCCTTGTGAGCGCTCGACTGTGCTGGCATTGAGCAGCATGATAGCCGGGTGGATAACGGGGTTACCGTTGGAAAGCATCGTCTCCAGCACATTTTCCGCCGTTACCAGGCCGGGGAAAAAGGGTTTGAGCAGGCTCAGCGCCGCTGTAGTCGCCGATGCAGGCACAGCTGCGATCTTCACAAGTCCAACCCGCATTCGGATCATCACAGCCGCATCTCCAGTAAGCCGGCAGGTGTGGGTAAGAGTGGATGTCTCGGCAATTATGGGGATACTTGCGCCGTTCTCGCATAGGATATTGGCAAACTCGAGAGCGCCGCCGGTACTGCCGGGGTTGACTACAATGGTCTGGTCTTCGCGCACCACCGGGGCCAGCGCCTGTGCGATCTCAGCATGTGCCAGGGCCTGGGTCACCACGAATATGACCTGTGCACCTTCGCAGGCAAGCGCGATGTCGTCGGTGACCAGATCGAGGGCGGCCCGGTCCTCAACCACACCTGTGACACTGAGAATAGGATCGTGTTGCAGATGACGCAGGCTCTCGAAAAAGCGCGGCAGGTCCCAGAGCCGCACGTTACACCCCTGAAGGCTCAGGTCTGCGGCAACAACGCGCGCGCCGGCCCCACCTCCCAACACGGCTACGTTCTCGAGCGTCTTCAAATGCTCACTCCTTGCCCAGATAATTCACAAGACGCGTGGCTCGGCCTGACCTGCGCTTGTCGCAGGTCAGGTGAGAATGCAACCTGCCCTGAGCTTGTCGAAGGGCAAGCATTCTCAGCTTCCAGCCCGAGGTCTTTGGGCTAATGGCACTCTGTGATTCTGCACCCTGTCTGTCTGGTTCTCCCGTCTCTCCCATTTCACTCACGGATAATCCGGCCGAGCACTTGCCCTGGTTCACGCCTCAGAATCGTCGGGGGGATTATCACGCAAAGCCCTGCGCTGCTTGCGGGCCACGTACGGGTAAGAAAGCTTCCTGACCGCAAACCAGATGCCGATCCAGAGCACCACCGTACCAAGGGCCGACAGGATGGCCGCAGGCAAGTAGGCATATAACGGCCAGCCTTGGACATGCAGTGACCAACCTACCACGATGGCAGCTATGATGGCTGTGAACATTTCAATCGGCTTCAAGAGCGGTCGGCCTTTCGGTGATCAGTTTGCGCTGAAGTCGGCCCGCGCGGGGATGCCGATTGTATCGCCTGGGCCAATTGCCATGATGATAAATCGCCTGCGGCCATCGCCGTCGAGGTCATTGAACGCTTCTTCGGGGACAGTCTTCTCCGCCATGCGCATATCGTTTCTCTCCCGGCTCGCGAAATGCCCGACGGTCTCATGGCCCTCGTTGACTACGGTCATGCCCGGGTGAGCGAAGTAGATGAGACGGTCGCCCTGAATGAGATTGCCGTCAGTGATGCCCAAGACGTTGCCGATGCCGCAGCGTAGATCCTGTTTGCCCAGCGAGAAAGTCTTTTCATCTATTATTTCGTCTATGCGCACCGCGTCCGCGTGCTGCCCGGTGTCAACCATAACCCACAGGCCGACGTGGGTATCGCGGAGAACCGGCTCGTCCAGAGTGACAGTGCTGTTCTCGTAACCGACAGAGGCGATAGTGGCTCTGGCAACGCCGTCAGAAGTGACCTCCTGGCCGGCCCCTTTCAATTGCGTCCCGTCAAATAGCCGCATCACCGTCGGCGTGCCCTGGGCATCGAGCCGGATGCACGCCGCCCGCCCGGTCACGGTATAGCCGCCAAAGCTGTGTTCGGTCTCCGGGTGCGCGGTCCAGAAGATGATGTCAGTGCCAGCGGCATGTGTGACGCTCACGGCGGCCGATCCGTCGGAGGGCGAGACTGCTACAGCCTCTACCTGCTGAATGTAGGGCGCGCTTTCATTGAATGGCTCGAACACGGTGGCGAATGTGGAGCTGAGATTTTCACCGCTGCGGCGGCGAATTACCCACTTGTGTGTCTTTGGGAAGTTAGCGCGGCGCTGCGGGATGCCATCGCAAGCGAACAC
>JALGTY010000074.1:12431-19248 GCA_029821145.1 Candidatus Zipacnadia bacterium | reverse complement strand
ATGAGGGCGGCGCAGGCGGCATCTTCTCCGGCGTGCGCTCGATCGCACGAGCGACCTCGGACGATTTCCGCAACTGGTCCGACACCGTCGAGATTGACTACGGTGACGCCCCGCGCGAGCATCTTTACACGAACGCTATTGTCGCCTGTCCCCGTGCGCCACACATCTATGTCGGTTTCCCGAAGCGTTTTATGACCACCCGCAAGGCGATCCCAGAGCATCCCGATATCGGTGTGTCCGATGGTATTTTCATGAGCAGCCGCGATGGGCTGCATTGGGACCGGCGGTTCATGGAGGCGTTTCTGCGACCGGGGCGCGATTCCGGCAACTGGGGCGAACGCAGCAACCACATCGCTCGTGGCATCCTGCAGACGGCTCCGGACGAGCTTTCGATCTACTATGTGGAGCACTACCGGCGGCCGACTGCTCGCCTGCGACGGGCCACCTTGCGCACCGACGGTTTCGTCTCGGTCAATGCGCTTTACCGCGGCGGGGAGTTCACTACTATACCGTTGAAATTCGAGGGCAGCCGGCTGGTCATCAATTACGCTACCTCCGCCGCAGGAAGTGTCCGTGTGGAGTTGCGCGACACGAGGGGCAAGCCCATTCCGGGGTACGCCCTGCGCGACTGCCCTGAGATGTATGGTGATGAGATAGAGCGCACAGTATCATGGAAAGGCGGGGATGATGTCTCGAGACTGCAGAAGCGGGGCATCAGGCTGCGCTTCGTGATGAAAGACGCTGACTTGTACTCGATTCGCTTTAAGCCTTGAATGCCCGGACTGCCCTCGTTGGTTATGCAGGCAGGCTTCGGGCTGGTGTGTGTCCAATACTAGCCATAGGTCTATATTGTATTGATAGCAGGCTGGTGCCCTGTAACGGGAGGTTAACGGAAATGCGTAAGTACGGTTTGAGGCTCACAGTATTGATTTTGGCGGTCGCCATTTCACTGTCGGTCGCCCTGGGCGACTGTTACGTTACCGTGCTGCACTTCAACGATTCTCACGGACATCTACAGCCGAACAGAGATGACGAAGGCGGCATGGCACGCATAGCGACGCTGGCCGACGAAGTGCGAGATTGTTTCTCAATGCAGGCGACATCCTGCAGGGCACGGCGCTTTCGACGGTGTACATGGGTGAACCCGACGTCAAGTGCCTCAACCTGATGAACCTGGACGCCATGTGCATCGGCAACCACGAGTTCGATTTCGGGCAGGAGAATTTTTCTAAACTGGAGGCGCTGGCCAAGTTCCCCATCCTTTCGGCCAACATCTATGTGGAAGCGACCGGCAAACGGTTCGCTGATCCATGTGTATTCTTTACCCTGGCTGACGGGACCAAGGCCGCAGCTTTCGGTTTGACCACGCCCGAGACCGCTGTCCAAACCTCCCCTAAGAACGTGGTGGGCCTGAATTTCACCGATCCCGCAGCCGAGGCGAACAAACTCCTGGCGGGCCTGTTGAAGCAGACCGGCTTGATCATTGCAGTGACGCACCTGGGGTATGAAGCCGATCTGGAATTGGCAAAGGCCGTGCCGGATATTGACCTGATCGTAGGCGGCCACACTCATACAACTGTCGAACCACCGACCGAAGTAGGCAAGACCTTGGTGTGCCAGGCAAATAGCTACGGTCTCTATCTGGGCCAGGTGGATATGTTCATCTCCGGCGGTGACATCGCAAGGTACCGTGGCTTTCTGCGGCCGATAAACGAGAGCATTGCGCCAGACCCGGAGGTGCAGGCTGTCGTTGATGAATGCGCTGATGAACTCGAGGAGCGTTTGAGTGAGGTGGTGGCAACGACAACTGTGCTGCTTGATGGTGAGCGGGAGCAGATTCGCACCCAGGAAACCAATCTTGGTAACCTGATCTGTGATATCATTCGCGACTACGCCAAGGCCGATGTCTGCGTGTGGAATGGCGGCGGCATCCGGGCCTCGATTGCGGCCGGGCCGATCACCGTCGGCGACATCCTCACCGTGCTGCCGTTCGGAAATATCGTGGCCAATAAAGAAGTCAGCGGTGAAGAGTTGCGCAAGGTGCTGGAGTTCAACGCCTCGCTGCAGCGGCCATCCGGCGGCTTCTTGCAGGTTTCCGGGCTGACCATGGAGATTAACGGCAACACCCTCGGCAAAGTAACCGTCGCCGGGCAGCCCCTGGACCCGAACAAAACCTACACTCTCGCCGCCAGCGAGTTCATGTTGGCCGGTGGCGACGGCTACAGCATGCTCGCTACGGGTGCGGAGCCGACGTATCTCGGCTACTCTGAGAGCGCGGTGGTGTTGGAGGCGCTCCGCGAGATGGGAACGGTCAGCCCGGCCGTCGAGGGGCGCATTGTCATAAGGTAGTCCGCCGGCAGCCGCCAAAGCGATCCGGAGGAGGCACAAACATGGCTGCACAGACTCACTGGTTCTGTGTGACACTCGCACTGGCCCTCTTCTGCGCTCCGGGGATGGCTGATGACGCGGGAGAGACCTATGGTTGCGAGGCCAATCCGACTGGCAACCCCATCGGCGGGGGAGCCGGGTATAGCGAGACCGTGAGCACGGGCGACTTCACGGTGAGGACGAAGGAGGAGTTGCGTGCGGCGCTGAACGCAGCGGAAACCGGCCAGGTCGTCTTTGTGCCGGCCGAGGCAGAGATAGATCTAACCGGTGAGGCAGCCGTGGCCGTTCCTGGCGGCGTCACCTTGGCCAGCAGTCGAGGTTTCAACGGTTCGCCAGGGGCGCGGCTGTACAGCACCGAGTATATCCGACCGATGCTGCGCTCTGATGGTGATGAGGTCCGCGTTACCGGCCTGCGCATAGAAGGCCCGGAGCCGAACACCGACAGCGCCGGCGCCTCCTATGGGATACAGTTCGACCACTTCGGGTGCGAGGCGGACAACTGCGAGGTGTACAACTGGGGCTACGTCGGTGTTGGGGGCCGTGGCTGCAAGCTGAAGGTGCATCACAACACCATACATCACTGCCAGCGTAAGGGCCTGGGCTACGGAGTAGCCACCAACTCCAGCGAGGCCTTCATCTACGCTAACCGCTTCGATTACACTCGCCATGCCATCGCTTCGAGCGGTGCTCCAGGTGCCGGATATGAGGCCGCATGGAACCTGGTCGGCCCCAACAGCACCAGCCACTACTTCGATATACACGGGGGGAGCGACCGGGGGGATGCGACCCTGATCGCGGGCGACTGGCTCCTGATCCATCACAACACCTTCTTGGGCACAGCCAGGGCCGTCTGCATCCGCGGCATACCATCCCAAGAGGCACGCATACATCACAACTGGTTCACGCGAGAGCCGGGAGCCCACGGCACCGTCGTCTATTCTTGGGGCAACACGCTGGTCTATCGGAATGCCCACGGGCCCGACAAGGTGCTCCAGCCAGCGCCTTACTCGCTAACGGTGGACTGCCACTTTCTCGATCCGGATACGTACTATACACTGGGCAGCGGGTTGTCCTTCGCTCAGTAAGCAAAACGCGAGTCGAACTCCAGGAGGCCAACATAGCAATGCGGTGTGCCCCAATGGCAGTAGTCTGGCTGACAGCAGCCCTGGCCGTGACAGTTCTTGGCGCAAATGACAGATATGGCGACCCGCTGCCAGAAGGTGCGGTTCAGCGCCTGGGCACTATGCGTATGAGGTACGCATGGACGGAAAGCTTCCGCTATCTACCGGGAGACCGCGTCGCCGTCATCGTACCCTCCAAGAACTGGATTGACGTCTGGGACCTGTCAGCCGGTGAGAGATTGGATCGGTACCAAATCGGGCAGTCGCGGATCATGTTCATGGACGCGCGTAGGGACGGCACCGCGCTGCTCGTGGTCAACACAGACGGGCAGCTCATTGAGTGGAACTTGGCCGAGAAAGCGGAAATGCGCCGCATCGAAACGGGGCAGGCGAAGCCCACGGTCGTGCTCTACTCGCCTGACGAGAAGCGCGCTCTGACGGCGGGCAGCTACCCTCCCAGCATCAAGGAATGGGACTTGGGCACCGGAACGGAACTCGTCGCGGTCACCGGCGACAATCCCAAGTTCTACGTGTCGGCGGCCATATACGCACCTGATGGCAAGACAGCGTGCGTGGGCATGGGAAGCTACAGCCCGGGGGTGTGCCTGTCGCAGTATGACCTGAGCACCGGCGAGAAGCTCAAGGAGATCATGACCTCCAACAGAATCAGTGGCCTGGCCATCTCCCCCGACGGGGAGCGGCTACTGGTGGCGAGTCGTTACCACGCCCACGAGTTCCGGCTCGATGGCTACCAGAAACTACATCAGTTCCGTGGGCATCCGGGCTACAGCGTCTATTCGGTGGCGTACGGCCCGGCGGAAGGGCAGATTCTCACGGGCGACGGCGACGGAACCATACGCATTTGGGATCGGGCGAATGAGGAAGTGCTGAGAAGGTATGCTCCTCATCGGGGCCGCGTCAGCGGGATTAGGGTTTCCGAGGACGGGAAGCGTATCCTCTCGTTCGGCGGTGGCGTGCTGGTTGAGGCGCTGGCAGCCACAGGCAAGCCGCGACTCAATATGGACCGCCATCTTGCGGCGGTACAAGCGGCTGCCTTCACGCCCGACGGCCAACAAGTCGTCAGCGGCTCGGCGGACGGCACGCTGCGCCTGTGGGAGGTTGAAACTGGCGTATCCCTGCAGCTCATGGAAACGGGGAGCCCGGTGCAGGCAGTGGCCGTCTCGCCTGACGGTGCCAGAGCCGCCGCGGGATGTAAGGACGGCGCAGTACGCGAATACTACCTGGCAAGCGGCAAGCTGCGACGGGAGATACCCGGGCACAGCGGCTATGTGCGGGATATCGCCTACAGCCATGCGGGGAAATACCTGGCCAGCAGCGGCGACGACGGCTCGGTCCTTATGCGCTACGGTTCCAGCATGGATGCGCTGTGGCCGACCATGCGGACACTCAGGCGGCATCGGGGCGGAGTCCTGGCAGTGGCCTTCTCGCCAGATGACGCGCGACTGCTGACCGGCGGTCGCGACCGCACAATCCGGCTGTGGGACACGGCCGCAGGCTTTGGCCAGATGCATTTGCAGACTCTACAGGAGCACCGTGACTGGGTAGTGGACGTCGCCTTCGCCACTGGCGGACAGCAGGCTCTATCTGCCGACCGAGGGGGTCGTATCATCCTGTGGGACCTGCCTACGGGCGAGCCAGTCCGGCAGATGCAACACGGTACCAGTATTACTGACCTGGTCTGTTGCCCTGGGGGGACCACTGCCTGGTCGGCTGCCGACGACCCACCCATGGCTTGCTGGGATCTGACCACTGGCGAGCAGATTGCCGCTGTCGGAGGCCATGCGGGGGCCGTCAACGCGCTGGCTCTCTCCCCGGATGGCAGACTGATAGTGTCGGCCTCCAGCGATACGTCACTACTTGTCTGGCAGGTCCCGCAGCCGTAAGCGCCGGAGCAGACTACCAGGGCGGTTGGACCGGCCCTACCCGGAAACCGAGGCGATATTCGTCAGCCTTCAGTCAATCGCAGCAGCACTATGCATTGGTCTCCTGACGCTGCAGGCCAGCTCTAATGTCCTGCAGCAAGGGACCTTTGCCGATCACGACAGCTTCGGCTGTGAAGCGAATCCCACGGGCAACCCCATCGGTGGCGGTGAGGGCTACAGCGACATCCTGACCCGGGGCGACTTCACGGTGAGGAACAAGGACGAGTTCTTCGCGGCGCTGAAGGAGGCCCAGGCAGGACAGGTGATCTTCTTCCCTGACGGTGTGGAGATCGATCTGACCGGGCACGAATGGGTGAAGATACCTGGCGGCGTGACGCTGGCAGGCACACGCGGCCTGAACGGGTCAAGAGGGGCACGGATCTTTACGACGCAGAAGAAGG
The DNA here is from genome assembly GCA_029821145.1 of Candidatus Zipacnadia bacterium. Classification (GTDB taxonomy): domain Bacteria; phylum Armatimonadota; class Zipacnadia; order Zipacnadales; family UBA11051; genus UBA11051. The sequence goes on along the minus strand of JALGTY010000074.1, from coordinate 13,395 downwards.
TCGTGGGACTTGCCAGCGACGGGCACGAAATCCGCCTGACGGGCCTGCGCTTCGAGGGGCCTTTTGGGGGTATAGAGAAGACGCCGGAGATGGCCACCTTTTTTCACATCAAGCATTTCGGCGTAGAGATTGACAACTGCGAAATCTACAACTGGAACCGTGAGGGTGTCTATGGAACGCTTGGGGCCTCGAAGCTGTATGTGCACCACAATCACATCCACCATTGCCAGTACAGCGGGCTCGGCTATGGAGTCGTGCTCTACTACGCAGATGCGCGCATCATCGGCAACTTCTTCGAGCACTGTCGCCATGCCATCGCGGGTGGTGGACATCCCGGCACCGCCTACGAAGCGGCGTGGAACCTCTTCTCGGGTGAGACCAACGGTCATACGCTGGACATGCACGGCGGGAAGGACCGCGGGGATGATACGAATATCGCCGGCGACTATGTGTTGATCCATCACAATACGTTTATGCCCGGGAACTACTTCCCGGAGATAGTGATACGAGGAACGCCTGCGCAGGGGTGCGAAATTCACCACAACTGGTTTGAGCGGGCGCCGAACCGGGCGATGTGGCTGTTCGGGGTGAACAGCCGCGCGTACAAGAACATCTACGAGAAGGACAAGAAGACGCAAGATGGGACGATCGAGGGCCCAAACCGCAAGATCAATGCGGAGGGGAAGGTTGTGACGATAGAGCCGCAGTGAAGGGATCTTTCGAAGACAATCATGAAGAGCACTGATGGGCCGGGAAGGGCTTGCGATGCGGACGGGGAATCTGTTAAGGGGAGCAATGGATTGTCGCGCACGCCACTGGAGGTATAGACGATGCGATGGCGACTGATGGTCGCACTAGTCTGCGCGTTGGCTCTGAGCGTCGGAAGCATCGCACAGGCGGCAGAGGAGACTTTTGGCTGCGAGGCGAATCCGACGGGCAATCCGATTGGAGGAGGCGAGGGCTA
>JALGTY010000074.1:0-12385 GCA_029821145.1 Candidatus Zipacnadia bacterium | reverse complement strand
CAGCGGCGATTTTACCGTGACGACCAAAGAAGAATTGCTGGGCGCGCTGAAGGAAGCGAAGCCAGGGCAGGTCGTCCTTGTACCGGACGGGGTCGAGATTGACCTCACCGGCGCGCGCGATATCGCGATACCTGGTGGAGTTACACTGGCGGGGACTCGCGGCCTCAATGGCTCGCCCGGAGCGCGCCTCTTCACCACACTGCGGCAAAGCCACGTTCTGATGAGGACCGCCGGTGACGAAGTACGCATCACAGGCCTGCGGTTTGAAGGGGCCTATGGCGGCAGGGAGAGGGTCGCCGACCATTCGGGATTCCTCGGCATAGGCCACTGGGGCTGCGAGGTGGATAACTGCGAGATATACCACTTCAACGTGAGAGGCATCGGTGTCGGCAGCGCAACCAACAACATCCAGATCCACCACAATTACATTCATCACTGCCAGCGCTCAGGTTACGGCTACGGGGTGTCCACCGGTTCGAGCGACATACATATCATCGCCAACAAGTTTGATTTCTGCCGCCACCACATCGCCTCCGGCGGCCTGCCTGGTTCCGGCTACGAGGCGGCGTGGAACTTCATCGGCCCCGACGCAAACGGTCATCACTTCGACATGCACGGCGGTCGCGACCGGGGCGACAATACCAACATCGCCGGCGACTGGATGCACATCCACCACAACACCTTCCAGGGCAAAGCCCGCTCAGTCGTAATACGCGGCGTGCCCTCTCAAGGCGCGCAGGTACACCACAACTGGTTTACATTGCCGGTCGAGAAAACAGTGATCTCGGGTGGCAACACGCGTGTCTATCGTAACGTGTACGGCCCTGACAAAGCATTGGAGGAATGAACCATGAAAGCAGTATTGTATCTCCTAATGGGACTGTTTGCTCTGACTACCATGAGCGAAGCCGCCGGGCAGGCACTGGACAGCCTCGGCGAGCCGCTGCCTGAAGGAGCCATCCAGCGGCTGGGTACGTTGCGGATGCGCTACGGAGGGGTGGGCGGCCTGGCCTATCTCCCGGACGGGCGCGGCGTTTTGCTCACCGGAGGCTATGTGCATATCTGGGACCTGGTTGAGGGTGAGACCCAATCCCGTACCAAGGTCTCAGGCTCACGCTTGACGTGTGTCCAATTACGCTCGGACGGCAAAGTGCTGCTACTGGGCGATGGGGCCGGGACAGTGTACGAGTGGGACTTTGAGAAGCTGGAGGTTGTGCGCCAGTGGGAAACTGGTCAGGGAGGTCTGCGAAGTGCCTGCTATTCGCCCGACGGGACGCGGCTCCTGGTCGCCGGCTCTTCACCGCTGGGTCTAATGGAGTTCAACATCGAAACCGGCGAGAAGATCACCGACATAAAGACACCAGGTTTTGCCACTACTCGCTGTGGCGCTATCTATGGGCCGGAGGGCAAGACTGCCATCATGGGAGGTGGCTACAACCACCTGCTGGAGCGCCGCGACCTGGCAACCGGAGAGCTGCTGCACAAGTGGGGCACCAACTACGAGGCCAAGGATCTCAGTCTGTCACCGGACGGCACATGCCTGCTGGTCGGGGTGGAAAGCCATGCAAAGGAATGGAAGCTGGAGGACTACTCGGTATTCCACGTATATGATCCGGTGCCCGGGGAGGCCGGCCGCTGCTTCGCGCACGTGTATGCCCCGCAGCGCAACGAAGCCGTCCTTGGGCTCCGGACCGGCTCGATCCATCGGTTTGACCGTGAGACGGGCAAGCAGGTCTTTTCCTGGATGGCGCACACCGGCCCCATCTATAGCATCTGCGTATCACCCGACGGCCAGTGGGTACTATCACACGGCGGCGGTCTGCTTGCGGAGACAAATATGGACACCGGAAAGCCCCGGCTGCAGTGGGAGCGCCACAGCGGATCCGTGGAATCGGTAGCCTTTACGCCTTCCGGGGATAGGGTTGTCAGCGGGTCGTCGGATGGCACACTGCGAGTGTGGGACCCTATCAGCGGAAAGAGCCTGCTTCTCATTGAAGGTGCCAAACTCGGAGCCTATGCTCTGGACGTGTCTCCGGACGGCACGCGTGTAGCCGCCGGCTGCAAGGACAGCGTTGTACGCGAGTTCGCTCTGGCGGATGGCTCATTGCTGCGCGAGCTGGACGGCCACCTCGGCTATGTCCGCTCCGTTGCCTACACCCATGATGGCAGCCGGCTGTTGAGCACCGCCGACGACGGTTCCATTTGCGTATGGGAGGGTGACGCGGCTGAGCCGGCGACGCGGCTTGAAGGCCATCTCGGCGGTGTGTTGACCGTGGCAGTGTCGTCTGACGATAAGTTGGTACTCAGCGGCGGGCGAGATGGCACAGTGCGCGTTTGGGATCTGATGACGAACGAAGAGGTGCAGAAGCTTGAGGGGCATCGCGGCTGGGTGGAGGCGGTTGTGTTCGCGGGCAAAGATCGCTATGCCGTATCTACCGGTCGCGATGGCCGGGTGCTGCGGTGGAACCTGGATGCCGGAAAACTTGTTAGTGAGATGAACCATCCGGGCTGGGCCTATGGCCTGACTTGCTCGCCCGATGGCACCAGGGCATACTCGGCCGGCAGCAACCGTGGAGTGGTCTGCTGGGACCTTGCCAAGAGCGAGCTGGTAGCCGAATTGAAAGGCCACACCTCAGGCGTGACGGCGCTGGCCGTGTCCCCGGATGGCAAGCTGCTGGTCACGGCGTCAAGTGACACTACGCTATTCGTTTGGGATGTACCTGAAGGCTGACGACAGCCAATCAGCTCGGCAATAATGCGGAGGCACACTTGAGGCCGGCGCGACACAATATGTCAGATAAGGGGCGAGCAGAATGGTCGAAATGATGCCAAAATGTGTCCAGATAGGCTTCGGGAGTGCGTTGGCGGCCGCGTGTCTCTGTATGATTTGTGGGATGGGGCTGGCGCAGCAGGCTGAGGAGACCTTCGGTTGTGAGGCCAACCCGACCGGCAATCCAATCGGCGGCGGTGACGGCTACAGGGACATCCTCGCCAGCGGCGATTTCACGGTCACCACAAGCGAAGAGTTCCTGGCCGCCCTGAAGGAGGCCCAGGCCGGACAGGTGATCTTCGTCCCTGACGGCGTCGAGATTGATTTAACGGGCGAGCGCGGCATAGCTATCCCTGCCGGGGTTACACTGGCAGGAACTCGCGGCCTCAATGGCTCTCCCGGTGCGCGCATCTTCACCACGCTGCGGCAGAGCCACACTCTGTTCACGACAGGTGGCGATGAAGTGCGCCTGACCGGGCTGCGCTTCGAGGGCTCCTTCGGAGGCACAGAGCGGGTCGCCGACCACTGCGGATTCCTGTCGATAAGGCACTACGGCTGCGAGGTGGACAACTGCGAGATATACAACTTCAACACCAGTTGCATTGGCGTCGGCGGCACGGCTATCAAGGTGCGCGTCCATCACAACTACATCCACCACAGTCAGCGTTCCGGCTATGGGTACGGTGTGGTTGTGGGCGAGGCGTCTGTGCACATCATCGCCAACAAGTTCGATTACTGCCGCCATCATGTCGCCGCCGGCGGGTCCCCCGGGTGCAACTACGAGGCCGGCTGGAACCTGATCATGCCGAACTGCACGAGCAGTTGTCTGGACATGCACGGTGGGCGCGACCGGGGAGACAACACCGACATCGCCAGCGACTGGATGGATATTCATCACAACACCTTCCAGGGCAAGCAAAGGGCTGTGGGTATCCGTGGGACCCCCAGTCAGGGCGCGGAGATATACAACAACTGGTTCTACGATGAGCCGAAGAAGACCCTCTATTCGGTGGGCAATACCCGCGCTTACAACAATGTCTATGGCCCAGAGAAGACCCCGCAGGAGAAGCCGCTGAAATTCGTTGATGCCAAGCCGGTCGAGTATTGACCTTAGCGCGCCGCACGGAAGGAGCACCTGTGCATGAGGGTAGTGTGTTACTGCGTGGTCGTATTGACGTTACTGACGGTCTGCAGTCCATTCGGATTAACCGATGGCGCTGAGGAGACCTTCGGCTGTGAAGCCAACCCGACGGGAAATCCGATCGGTGGTGGTGAGGGCTACAGCGACATCTTCACCAAAGGTGACTTCACGGTCACCACCAAGGAGGAGCTGCTGGCGGCACTGAAGCAGGCAAAGGCGGGGCAGGTGATCTTCGTTCCCGATGGTGTGGAGATAGATCTGACCGGGCACGAGAACATCGCGCTGCCGGCAGGCATAACTCTGGCTGGCACACGCGGGCTGAACGGATCAGCCGGAGCGCGGATCTTCACCACCTGGCGTGAGAATCACTACCTTATGCGAATGAGCGGGCCGGAGACACGCATTACCGGCCTGCGCTTCGAGGGTTCGTGTGGGTTGCGTGACAAGGTGGCCGATATGGGCTTCTTTCTGGGTATTAGCGGGTACAAGTCTGAGGTGGACAACTGCGAGATCTACAACTTCAACATCGTAGGCATTGATGCCGGGTACGCGACCAATGACATCTACATCCACCATAACTACATCCACCACTGCCAGCGGAGTGGATACGGGTATGGGATACTGTCATCAGGGACGAATGTGCGGATTATTGCGAACCATTTCGACTGGTGTCGTCACCATGTGGCTTGTGGCGGGCTGCCGGGATCTAGCTACGAGGCGGCGTGGAACCTTGTGGGTCCGAATGCGAATAGCACTTCCTTCGATATGCACGGAGGGGGAGACCGGGGAGACGGGACGACAATCGCCGGCGACTGGATAGAGGTACACCACAATACGGTGAAATGGGGAGGGTACGCAGTGGGGATTCGGGGTGTGCCATCGCAACTGGCAGAGATACATCATAACTGGTTCTCGAAGCCGGCGCGGGAAGCGGTGTTCAGCCTCGGCGGCAATACGCGTGTGTATGAGAATGTGTGGGGCCCCGATAAGACTCACCAGGGGGAGCCGATAGAAGGGGTAATCCGGCTGAAATGACACGGCGCATACGGAAAGGACACCGCCCATGGAGAGCGTACGCGCGATGGTACTGGCGGCCGTGTGGTTGTGGGTGAGTTGCGCATTGGTGATGGGACAGGAGGCGGAGGACACCTTCGGCTGTGAAGCCAACCCGACCGGCGACCCGATAGGCGGCGGGGAAGGCTATCGCGACATCAAGACAACCGGCGACTTCATCGCGAAAAGCAAAGATGACCTGCTGGCGGCGCTGAAGGAGGCAAAGGCGGGGCAGACGATCTTCATCCCTGATGGCGTGGAGATTGACCTGACGGGGGAAAGGAACATTGCGATACCCGGGGGAGTGACGCTGGCCGGCACGCGTGGACTGGACGGCTCAGCCGGTGCGCGGATCTTTACCTCCCTGCGGGAAGGCCACACTCTGTTCCGGACCGCCGGGGAGAAGTCGCGGCTGACCGGCCTCCGCTTCGAAGGCTCGTTTGCAGGTACGGAGAAGGTGGCCTACCACGCCAGCTTCCTCTCAATCAGCCACTACGGCTGCGAGGTGGATAACTGCGAGATATACAACTTCAATGTGAGTGGCATCGGCGTCGGTGGGGCCGCGATCAATGTGCGTATTCATCACAACTACATCCATCACTGCCAGCGTTCCGGGTACGGGTACGGAGTATGTGTCGGTGAGGGAGCCGTGCACATCGTAGGCAACAAGTTCGACCACTGCCGTCATCATGTAGCCGCCGGCGGGGGGCCTGGATGCAGCTACGAAGTCGCATGGTGCCTGATAATGCCCAACTGCACCAGCTATTGCCTGGACGTGCACGGCGGCTCAGCCCGAGGTGACAATACCGACATCGCCGGCGACTGGATACACATTCACCATAATACGTTCCAGGGCGAGCAGTTGGAGGTGCTTATCGGGGGAACGCCTTCACAAGGCGGAGAGATACACCATAACTGGTTTTTCCACCCGCCGCAGGAAGCCGTCCGGTCGCTCTCCAATACCCGCGTTTACAGCAATATCTACGGGCCGGAGAAGAAGCCACAGGAGAAGCGGATAGAGCTTGTGGATGGCAAGCCGGTTGAGTACTGACCTCATCATAGCGCACGAAAGGAGTGTCGGCGCATGAATCCGGTCTGCTACTGTGTCATGGTGCTGGCGCTGGTAATGGTCTGCAGTCCGTTCGGATTGACCGAGGAGCCGGAAGAGACGTTCGGCTGTGAAGCGAACGCCACCGGCAATCCGATCGGCGGCGGAGAGGGCTACAGCGACATCTTCACCAAGGGTGACTTCACGGTCACCACCAAGGAGGAGCTGCTGGCGGCACTGAAGGAGGCCAGGGCGGGGCAGGTAATCTTCGTGCCTGACGGGGTGGAGATTGATCTGACAGGACAACAGCGGATTGCCATACCGCAGGGAGTAACACTGGCCGGTACTCGGGGCCTTAATGGGTCAGCAGGGGCGCGCATCTTTACGACCTGGCGGAAGAGCCATGGGCTGATGTATGCAGCGGGCCGCGAAGTGCGTATTACGGGTCTGCGGTTCGAGGGCGCCTATGGAGGTACCGAAAAGGTGGCCGACCATTCGAGTTTCTGCTCTCTGGGTCACTACCGTTGCGAGATTGACAATTGCGAGGTGTACAATTTCAATGTTGTGGGAATCGGCGTTGGCGGCCTCGATGTCCACGTTCACCATAACCATATCCACCACTGCCAGCGCTCCGGCTACGGCTACGGTGTCGCCACGAACGGGACCAACGCTCGCATCATCGCCAACAAGTTCAATGCCTGTCGCCATCACATCGCCTCCGGCGGTGCGCCCGGTTCGGGCTACGAGGCGGCATGGAACTTGATTGGTCCGGAGGCGACCAGCCACCACTTTGACATGCACGGGGGCCGGGATCGCGGGGACAATACCGACATCGCCGGTGATTGGCTGCACATCCACCACAATACCTTCGAGAACACCACCCGGCAGTCTATTGTTATTCGGGGCGTGCCGTCGCAAGGCGCCGAGATACACCACAACTGGTTTCTGCTTGTTGCGAGCAAGAACCCGGTCGTCTCACGGGGTAACACGCGCGTGTACGACAACGTCTATGGCCCGGACAAGACACCGCAGGAGAAGCCCATCGAGTTCTGAACGTGTAGAGAGGCACGTGGTCAGATGAGAACCGGAATGTCGGTTTTCGTTGTAATAGCCGTCTGGGGACTGTGCGTGGGGCGCATGGAAGCGGCGGACTATGCAGCGGACAATGAGACCTTCGGCTGTGAAGCCAATCCGACCGGCAACCCGATTGGCGGGGGCGAGGGGTATTCGGAGATATTCACGAAGGGCGACTACACGGTAAGCAACCTGGATGAACTGTTGGCGGCGCTGGAAGAAGCCAAGCCAGGTGAGGTCGTGTTTGTGCCTGATGGGGTGGAGATAGACTTGACCGGCCACCAGGATGTGATCATTCCGCAAGAGGTGACGCTGGCAGGGACGCGCGGTTTGAATGGATCGGCCGGAGCCGGGCTGTTCACGACGTGGCGGAAGAGCCACACGATGTTCAGAAGCGGAGGGTATGGGGTCCGGGTGACCGGCCTGCGCATCGAGGGGCCGTATGGGGGACGCGAGAAAGTGGCTGACCATACCGGCGGGATCAGTATCCGTCACGCCTACTGCGAGGTGGACAACTGCGAGGTGTCGTGCTTCAGCTACTATGGCATCGGGGGCGCAGTGGGAATTATTGGCATGAAGGTGCACCACAATTACATTCATCATTGTCAGCGCTCAGGCTACGGGTACGGGGTCGCAGCCAGCGGCAACTTCTTCTATGTCATCGCCAACAAATTTGACTGGTGCCGGCATCATATCGCGTCCTCAGGTCAGCCCGGGAGCGGGTATGAGGCGGCGTGGAACTTCTCCGGGCCGAATGCGAATGGGCATTGCTTCGACATGCACGGGGGCAGGGACCGCGGAGACGGGACGATGATAGCAGGTGACTACATCCACATTCATCACAACACCTTTGAGACCAAGGTGCGGAATATCGTCATCCGAGGCGTGCCGAGCCAGGGGGCGGAGATCCACCATAACTGGTTCGGGCCGGCCAAGGGAAATGTGACCTCCGGCGGGAATACCAAAGCCTGGCGGAATCTGTACGGTCCGGAAAAGGAGATGGACGCGGACCCGATAGACTGGATCAATAAATAGCACGGATGACGGCTGTGGTGCGAAAGCGGAAGGAATGGATGTGAACGTGACATGGGAATAGTGCGGTGCAGGGCGCTGGTGCTGCTGGTGGCGGCAATGCTCTTGGGAGCGGCAACTGCGCAGCAGGCCGAAGAAACCTTCGGCTGTGAAGCCAACCCGACCGGCAATCCGATAGGCGGAGGTGAAGGCTACAGCCCCATCTACACGAAGGGCGACTTCACCGTGACGACGAAGGAGGAATTGCTGGGTGCATTCAAGGAGGCGAAGCCGGGGCAGGTCATCTTCGTGCCCGATGGTGTGGAGATTGATGTGACCGGGTGGAGTGCCGTAGTGATACCGGCCGGGGTGACAGTGGCCGGCACGCGCGGCCTCAACGGCTCGGCCGGCGCCCGCGTATTCACAAGCAAGCTCCCGAGCTACCTGTTTCGCACAGGCGGCGATGAGGTCCGCGTCACCGGCCTGCGTTTTGAGGGCCCTTTTGGCGGAACGGACAGAATCTCGGCCCACAACACCTTCTTATGGACCCCACATTACGGCACTGAAGTGGACAACTGTGAGATCTACAACTTCAACCACCGGGGTGTAGCTGCCGGCTACGGGGCTGCCAATGTGCGAGTCCACCATAACTACATCCACCACGTCCAGCGCAGTGGCTATGGCTACGGTGTCCGCATAGACAATTGTGCGGTACACATCATCGCCAACAAGTTCGATTACTGCCGTCACCACATCGCCTCGAGCGGCGCGCCCGGCTGCTCGTACGAAGCCGCATGGAATCTCATCGGCCCCAATGCCACCAGCCACCACTTCGACATGCACGGCGGTCGCGACCGCGGTGACAACACCGACATCGCCGGCGACTGGATGCACATTCATCACAACACCTTCCAGAACCCGAACCGCGCGGCCGCCATCCGCGGCGTCCCCTCACAGGGGGCGGAGATACACCACAACTGGTTTGCGAAGCCGCCAGATGAAACAGTCTATTCTCTGGGCAACACCCGTGTCTATGACAACGTCCACGGGCCGGACAAGACGCCACAGGAAAAGCCGCTGAAGTTCGTTGATGGCAAACCGGTCGAGTTCTGACTGGCGCAGATATGACTGGTCAGGACGACTATGAGAAAGGGCGAGAAGAGTGAAACTGGCACACTGGACAATGCTAGGGGTTATGGTAGTCTGTCTGCTGGGGGTGAGTGCCGTAGCTCAGGACGCTGAGGAGACTTTCGGATGTGAGGCCAATCCGACCGGCAATCCGATCGGCGGGGGCGAGGGCTACAGCGACATTTACACCAGCGGTGACTTCACCGTCACGACCAAAGAAGAGCTGCTGGAGGCGCTGAAGCAGGCCCAGGCCGGCCAGGTGGTCTTTGTGCCCGACGGCATAGAGATCGAGCTGACCGGCACCATGAGCATACAGATGCCCGGCGGGGTGACGCTGGCCGGCACTCGCGGGCTGAACGGATCGCAGGGGGCGCTGCTCTTTACCAAGCAAAGATCGGGCACCCAGTTTGTCACCACTGGCGACGAGGGCCGTGTCACCGGCCTGCGCATTGAGGGGCCCTTTGCCGGTACAGAGAGAACAGCGCAGAATGCCACCTTCATGTACGTCCGCCATTTCCGCACCGAAATTGACAATTGCGAGATCTACAACTGGAACATCCAGGGCGTTCATACGTCCCTTGGTGCCTCTCAGGTGCAGGTACACCACAACTACATCCATCACTGCCAGCGCAGCGGCTATGGCTACGGCGTGGTGGTTTATAGCTCAGACGTGAACATCATCGCCAACAAGTTCGACTACTGCCGCCACCACATTGCGGCGGGTGGTCGCCCGGGATGCAGCTACGAGGCCGCCTGGAACCTCATCATGGAGAACTGCACCAGCACGGAGTTGGACATGCACGGTGGCCGAGACCGGGGTGACAACACAGACATCGCGGGGGATTGGATGGACATCCATCACAATACGTTCCTGGGGCCGAAGCGGGAGGTCGGTATCCGGGGAACGCCCTCACAGGGAGCAGAGATCCACCACAACTGGTTTTTCAACCCGCCGGAGAAAGCCGTCTATTCGGTGGGCAACACACGCGTTTACAAGAACCTATGGGGGCCCGAGAAGACGCCCCAGGAAGAGCCAATCGAGTTCTAGGACACTTGGCACGGGACGATGACACGCAATCTCTGGCCGATGTTCATCAGCAAAACACAACGCGGGAGGAATGAGTCATGAGAGTAGAACTGCTTTTGTCACTGGCAAGTATCATGGTGTTAACCATGACCGCAGTCGCACAGGAAGCGACCGACAGCCTGGGCGATGCACTACCAGAGGGCGCGATCCAACGCCTCGGCACCCTGCGCATGAAGTACACCGGCGGGGTCTCCGACATCCGCTACCTGCCCGATGGCAGGGGCGTTGTCGCCACCGGCAGTAGCATTCACATCTGGGACCTTGCCGCCGGCGAGAAAGTGGCAACCCACAAGGTGTCGGACTCGGGCGTGGGCTGCATGCAGGTGAGCAAAGACGGCACCAGGCTGCTTTTCCGCTCCGGGGGCGATGTCCTGGAATGGAGCCTGGCCGAACAGAAAGAACTCCACAGGTTCCCCACCAATCAGGCAGCCTTCAGATGGGTCTTCTATTCGCCTGACGAAACGCGCGTCTTGACGACGGGGACAACGCCGCCGAGCATCAAGGAATTTGAGCTGGCGACCGGCAAGGAACTCATAGCCATTGATGGTAGCGACGATGCGGCCACGTTCTACAAGGCAGTATATGGGCCGGGGGGTAAGACGGCCTTTGTAGGCGCCGGCTATGAGGAGGTCGTGTGCCACTATGACCTCGCAACCGGTGAGAAGCTCAAGCAGTTCCTCAAGAACTACTGCGCTTACGATATGTGTCTGTCACCGGACGAGGAGCGCCTGCTGGTCGGCAGCCGCAGCTACGCCAGCGAGTGGAAGATTGACGGCTATGAGGAGCTGAAGAGGTTCGGGGGCCATCACGGCGGCGCGGTCAACTCCGTCGCCTATTGTCATGAGCCGGAGCAGATTCTGACCGGCTCGCGCGACGGCTCTATCCGCCGCTGGAACCGGGAGGAAGCCAAGGTTCTGCTGCGCTGGTTCCCGCACGAGCGCTATGTCACCATCCAGCGGGTCTCTCCTGATGGCAAGTGGGTGCTGTCTTACGGCGGCGGCCTGGTGGCGGAGAGCGATCTGGCCACCGGCGAGGCGCGCGTGAAATGGGAGCGCCATTCCGGAGCCGTGAATGGCGTGGCGTTCTTGCCGGACGGACAGCATGTCCTGAGCGGCTCAGCCGATGGTACACTGCGGCTGTGGGACATTACCAGCGGCGCTACGGTGCGGGTCATCGAAGGGGCCAAACTCGGCGCGTGGTCAATAGCTGTTTCCCCCGATGGGACCAAGGCCGCTGCGGGCTGCAAGGACGGTATGCTGCGGGAATTTGACCTCGCTGACGGCACACTCATACGTGAGCTTGCCGGCCATCTCGGGTATGTGCGGTCGGTCGCATACACCCACGATGGCAGCCGCCTCATCAGCAGCGCTGATGATGGCTCTGTACGCATCTGGGCCGCCGATGAAGAGGCAGCGGTGGCCGTGTTGCAGGGCCATCGTGGTGGCGTGCTGGCGGTGGCCGTATCGCCTGACGACAAGCTGGTGCTCAGCGGCGGGCGTGACGGCACGGTGCGCGTCTGGGATTTGGCTGCGGAAAAGGAACTCAAGAAGATGGAAGGGCATCGCGGCTGGGTCAACTGCGTTGCGTTCGCCGCCGGGGGCCGGTACGCAGTCTCAGGTGGCCGCGATGCGCGAGTGATACGCTGGAACCTGGGTTCCGGAAAGCTGGCCGATGAGATGCCACAGGGAACATGGCTGAAAACACTCGCCACTTCGCCCGATGGCGCACAGGTGTATGCGGCGGGAGATGACAAGGTCATCGTGCGCTGGGACCTGGCAAACTGCGAGCAGATTGGCACCTTCAAAGGGCATCAGTCGCGCGTGGACGCACTCGCTGTCTCACCCGACGGCAAGCTGCTGGTGTCGGGTTCCGCGGATACCACGCTGCTGGTCTGGGAGCTGGAGTAGCCACAAGCCACGCAGCATAGTGGGGTGTCATCATGAGGGCCGCGTCCGTTTCGGATGCGGCCCTCTTTTGGTGCCCGGTTAGCCGGCTATGTCAGCGCAGCGTTCAGCGGCATGCAGCAGGCCATACTCTCCTCTGAGAGCTATTCTACTGTCCCGTTTCCTCGAA
>JALGTY010000502.1 GCA_029821145.1 Candidatus Zipacnadia bacterium | reverse complement strand
GCTCAGTATCTGCTTAGCCCATTCAGCCAACCAACCTCTGACGCGTAGCTCGGCCCCACCTGGGCTCAGTATCTGCTTAGCCCATTCAGCCAACCAACCTCTGACGCGTGGCTCGGCCCCACCTGCGCTCAGTATCTGTTTGGCGTATTCAGCCAACCAACCTCTGACGCGTAGCTCGGGCTTCCAGCCCGAGGTCGTTGCCGACTGAGTTACCAGATACTTCCCTGCCAGCGGCGGCGAACCTCCGGAGCGAAAAGGAATGGGCGGAGCCAGGCCCCGCCCATTCTCCGGTGCTGCTCATGTGCGTCTTACAAGTGGGGAGTTTATCGCAGTGCAAATGCAGTGACAGTGCCGTTCTTGTTAGCGGCGAGCAGTGACTGAGCCCCGTCGGCACTAAGCTGTGCAGCGGTAACAGTCATCAGCGGCGAATCGAGCGCTGTGTACGCCAGCGCCTTGCCATCGGCTGATACCACATACACACCACCTGTGTTTGCGCCCGCGATAACCTGCACACCGGCCGCCTGCAGCGCTCCGGTGGCCAGTGCCGAGATCGGTTCGCCTAGATTCACGCGCCAGGTCAGCGGCTCCTCGGCTTCGTTGAGACAGAACAGGCTACCGCCACCGGAGCCGACCAGTATTTCGGCGATTCCGTTGTCGTCGAGGTCGGCTACTACCGGGCCTGTTGCCGACAGGCCGCCAGCCTTGAACGACCATTTCTTCGCGTACGGGTCTGCGGTCTCGAACACATCGGTGATGCCCGTCCGGTGGTCTGTCCGGACCTTCCGGTACGAGCCATCGGGCGCTATCTTTGCAACATCGCAGAAGCGCTCGCCGTACCCCGCGCCTTGCCGATTGAGCATAGCGCCCTGATTGTCCACGAGATAGCCGCCCACGCCGTAGGTTCCGCCGCCGCTCTCGATGGCGATCTTCATCTGCCCGTCGCCGCTGTCATCGAACGCCTTGACGCTTGTGACTGTACCGGCGGATTGATACAGGTGCCACTGCAACTCTCCGGCCGGATCCAGACACCACAGCGTCCCAAAGACGCGATTCCTCCCGTGCCTGAACGTTTTCGACCCCACCAGGATTTCCTTCGTCCCGTCCCCGTTGATATCTGCGACATCTATGGCCATCATTTCACCGTCGCCCTCGACGTACCGACCCGGGCCATAGGTCCCGGGGGCCTGGTTCGTGCACTCGATGCCTGTGCCGGTAAACTTCCACAGTTCCTTGGCACTGGCATCCAGGCAATGCAGGTATTCGTCATCGCTTGCCACCAGCAACCGCGGCCCCTCGCCGAAGTCGGCCACGGCAATATCGTTGATGCCACCTTCGGCGGCAAATTCCCACTTCTGCGCGCCATCAGGGGTCAGACAGAAGGCCCGCCCGTCGCAGGTCCCGACGAAGACCTCCTCCCGGCCGTCGCCATCGAGGTCAGCACTTTCGACGGTCCGGACGGCGACATCATCGCCCTCAGGCACCTTGAACTGCCACTGCTGGGAGAGCTTGTCAGGATAGTCAGGCCGCTGTACCTCGACAGCAGGGGCCGACATAGCTGATGCCTGGTCTATGATGGCACGCACGGCCGCGGCGATAGCAGCAAACGGTCCGGTGGCGATGTCGGCCTGCAGTGTGTATTCACGGGCCTCGAGCTGGACGATATTCGTGTCCGTCGGTGCGGCAGCACTAACCGCGTCCTCGGACACGCCGAGGCCGCGGATTGTCAGTTCGGTGGCTTCCGGGGCGTTGACAGTGACCAGGCCGTTGGCGAAATCAATTTCCAGATCAATCGGCTTATTGGCTTCGAGCATCGGCTGCTCGCCGCCGAAGCTGGTCAGCCCGGCCAGTGCTATCTCATCAGACGCCAGCGCGAACATCGTGCACTTGGCCTGCATCCCCGGGCCGAAAACTATCGCCTCGTCCGGCTTGCCCAGCGGCGCGACGCCGACTAACACCTCGCGCTCGGGTTCGCTGACCAGACACATATTCTCGCTGAGGCGCTTGAGCGAGTAGTTATTCGGCAGGTCTTTGTGGTGTCCGTAGAATATCGTCGCGAAGGTGCGCTCATCACCTTCGACAAATTGGCCGCTGATGCCCTGCCTGAAGGCCGGCCGGGCATCACCCGGCTCGATGGCCTTTACGAACGGCTTGCTGCCACCGGGCATCTGCAGATACAAGCTGTGGTCATGCGATGTCATCGTTACGCTGTGATTCTCATCAACCGTGCCGCCCACCGGGAACCACTGGCAGAGCACGCTGTAGTCGTCCGGCTCCAGCACCTGCAACTGGTC
>JALGTY010000501.1 GCA_029821145.1 Candidatus Zipacnadia bacterium | reverse complement strand
GGCTGGTGCCGCGATCGCGGCGGCGATAACAGGGATCGCCTCTGCTATCGCTTCACTTGTGACTCCTATCGGCCTGATCGTCACAGCGATTGGCGTACTAGCAGCAGCGTGGGAAGGCGATTGGGGCGGCATCCGCACAACTCTGACTGCCGCATGGGAATCGATACAACCGATCCTGCAACGGATTAGGGGTTGGCTTGAGGTAACTATCCCCGCAGCACTCGATTATCTGCGAGGCAGGTTTGGGGCGCACACAGATGAGGGGACTGGCGGGGTGACCGGCCTCTGGGCGACTGTCAGCAATGCGTATGGTACAGCGATCGCCTGGATCACAGGGACGGTCCAATCCGCGCTGTCGTTCATGCGCGGCTGGTGGGATGAGCACGGCCAATCCGTTGTGACCATTGTGACGAAACTCTGGGGATACGTCCAGAGGTTGTTCGAAACCGAGGTAGCGGTAGTCAAAGCGATCGTGCGCGGATTCACCGCCGGTCTTCGTTGGCTTTGGGAAACCTTTGGCGACTGGTTTACGGACTCCGTTGGCGCTGTCTGGGATATGGTCGCGACGCAGTTTCGGAACGGTATCGAGATTGTCGGCGAGATATTCGATCTGTTTGCGGCCCTTCTAACAGGCAACTGGCAGGGAGTCTCTGACAGTCTGCAACGGATCGCAGAACTGATGTGGGATAGCCTCGCAGCGTCATTCCGCACAGGCAAAACCGTTCTCGGCGGATTGATGAACACTATTGTGGACGCCCTCAAAGATGCTTTCAGCATTGACTGGGGCAGCATTGGGCGCGGGATTATCGACGGCATCAAATCGGGTGTGACAAATGCGGCGGGTAGTCTGGCTGATGCAGCCAGGTCTGCAGCAGAGAACGCCCTGGGCGCGGTCACGGGGTTTCTCGGTATCCATTCGCCGTCTACGGTATTCGCCGGAATTGGTGAACAAATGATGCGCGGTATGGCTGAGGGGATCGAGGTCAATGCGCAGATACCGGCAGCAGCAGCGGTGCAGGCCTCTGCGGGCGTATCGCAGACGGTCACGACGAATAACTACTACACGCTAACGGCTCAATACGCGCATCAGGACGAACGCACGCTGAGAGACGACCTGCGGTTACTGTCGATGCTGGCAGGAGCATAGGGTGGAAATATCTCTAATCTATAAAGGCACTGAAACGAGTCTAACAGACGGCACAATCGGCCGCCTGCTCGCCATAGACGGTATTGGAGAGCCGCCGCTGCACCGTCTGGAGGAGCGGGGGCCACAACAGCACGGCGGGACTGACATCGGATTCCGGCTAGACCCGCGCATAATCAATCTGGCTCTCTGGATCAGCGCCCCGTCGCTCTCAGCGCTGGAGGACAAACGCCGGGTCCTAGTTGATACGTTCCGGGCCACAACGGTGACCAAAACACTGCGATTCATGCTGGATAACGGCGAGGTCTACGACGCCGATGGCCATAGCGCTGGTGCGATGGTGTTGCCCCTAGAGGGAGGGACTGGGTTCACGATCAAAGCCGGTATTCAGTTTCGATGTGCAGACCCGACATTCTACGACCCTGACGGCGAGGCGGTTACATTCGCCCTTGGTGGCGGTGGCACTGCATTCACCGGACCGACAGACGTACCCTCACAGGTTGGCGCATCGGAAATAGATCAGTCAATCGTTGTGACCTATGAGGGCACTTGGCGCGCTTATCCCGTTATCCGAATTACAGGCCCTATCACTGACGCGATAATCGAAAACGAGACGACTGACGAAAAACTGGATTTTACCGGCACGACGATTGAGGCCGGAGATTGGTACGAGATTGATCTGCGCTATGGATACAAGACAGTGACGAATAGCGCGGGCACAAACGTTATTTCGACCCTGACCACAGACAGCGATCTGGCAACCTGGCATCTGGCGGATGATAGCGAAGCGACAGACGGCTTGAACTCAATCGCCGTCTCGGGCAGCGAGGTTACGGGAGCAACCAAAGTCGACATCACGTACTATAATAGATATGTAGGGATATAGGGAGGCACGATGGCAGAACTGTCACTGCTCTGGACTACGAATGGCACAGGCGACGGGTCCAGTGCTGGATATACGCAGGTACACTGGTCCTCTATTGGTCGCGTTCTGGCCGCATGTAGCGGATTTGAGGGCGTCGCGCCTGGCTATCTGAATGAACTCGAATGCACTGACGGTGGCGCAAATACGGTGGACGTCGATACCGGCGGCGCGGTGGTGGACGGCAAGCCGTACACAAATAGCGTGAGCGAGAGCGTGAACATCCCTAGC
>JALGTY010000073.1 GCA_029821145.1 Candidatus Zipacnadia bacterium | reverse complement strand
GCAACTGGTAAACGGTATCGGCCACACCGGCCATGATGCTCACCCAGTCGGGGTTGTGAGCCAGCACATCGTTATCAAAGCGTGCCAGCATCTGCTTGACCGTATCTCCGCCGATACCAGCGTTGATGACCTGCGGCGGGCTATCCGGGAAGCGCAGGGCCAACACCTCGCGCACCGTGGTAACATAGCCTTCGGGCGCATAGGTGATGCTGTCCCCGATGCACACCAATGTCTGTCCCGCCTTGAGCAGGCCCTCTCGCATGCAATCCATCATTGCAATATCTCCCTGTTCGGCAGTGTGAATCAGACCCCCCACATCTTCAGCAGTGTCGCGGCCAGGCCCAGGTAGATCAGAATCGCTACAACATCGTTGCCCGTGCTCACTAGCGGGCCGGAGGCGAGTGCCGGGTCAATGCCTACGCGGTTGAAGACCAACGGGACCGCCGCGCCCATGGTGCTGGCCCAGGTGACCGCGCACAACATCCCTATGGCGACGACCACCCCCATTTCCCACTTGCCCATTATCAGATGGCCTGCTATGCCGGCCGCCAGTCCCGTCGCAACTGCCAGCATCAGTGCGGTAGCGAACTGCCGCAGCATGGTTCGCTGCAGGCTCTTGTGCTGCAGATATCCCAGCGCCAGTGCCCGCACCATGATCGTCGCCGACTGCAGGCCCGCGTTGCCACTGGTGGCGTTGATGACGGGGATGAAAGCGGCCAACTGGATGTAGGCCTTAAGCAGGTCATTGAAGGACGTGATAATCGAAGCGGAGACGAGAGTTCCGGCGAAGCATATCGCCAGCCACGGTAGCCGCAGCCACACCACCTGCACGCTTGACTCTGCCAGGAGGTCCTTGGGGCTGGTGGCGGCCAGGCGCGCGATATCTTCGGTATGCTCCTCCTGGATGGCGTCAATAATATCGTCCACGGTCACCTGACCGAGCAGTTGTCCGGCCTCACTTACCACCGGAAGCGCGCTCAGGTCATACTGGTCAACCAGTCGCACCGCCTCAGCACGCTCGGTGTTGGGGGTAACGCTGACCACATCAGTGACCATGAACTCACGGAGCTGCCGGTCTGGCGGCGCTGTGACCAGCTCGACCATATCCATCACGCCACACAGAACGCGGCTCTCGTCAACCACATAGATATACAGCAGGCTTTCGGACGGAATCTGCTTGGTCTTTATGTGCGAAATCACATCCTGAGCGGTGACATCCAGCGGGGCGTGAATGACCTCTGATGTCATCATGCCGCCGGCGCTGTCCGGTTTGTGTCGGCTGAGCTCTTCCAACTCGTCGGATTCCTCGTCCGGGATGCGCTCAAGTATCCGGTGAACGTGCTCATCATCCAGCAGGTTGACCAGGTCGGCCCCCACATCGGGAGGCACGGCGTCTATGATCTCGGCCATCTCCTGATCGTCGGTGGCCTCGGCAAGCTCGACGGTGACTTCATCATCAACCTCTTCCAGGACGATGCCTGAGTCTTCCGGGTCGAGCAAAGCGAATACGGCCTCCCGCTGCTCCCGGTTCAGCTCCCGCATGGCCATGGCGATGTCTATGGGGTGGTAGCTGGAGATTAGACCCTCCAGAACCGCAGGCACCTCAGACGCGAGTGCGGCGCGGATCGCCTCCGCCGCTGCCTTCGGTTCTTGTACTCGCCGCGCCCTGTCCTGTCGCAATTTGCTCCCTCGCTATAATTCGGTGTCAGCGGCGCTTTCGTGCATCAGGTCAACGAGCGCCGGATATGTTCTCACATAGCGGTCGAATATCTTGTCATAAATCTCGGTTTTGCTTTCGTCGGGCTCGATCTCCCGCGTGACCGTGACCATCTGTTCCGAGGCCTCGACCACATCCGAGTACAGCCCGGCTCCCGCAGCCGCACACACCGCCGTGCCCAGCGCAGTTGCCTCCGGCTCTTCGGTGAGCATAATCGGCTTCTGGCACACATCGGCGTGTATCTGCAGCCACAGTTCGCTCCGTGTGCCGCCTCCGCACGCGTAGATGCTCTCCGTATCGAATCCGGCCGCGGCCATGTCCTCCAAGATATGCCGGCAGCCCATTGCCGTGCCCTCATACACCGCTCGCAGCAGATGCCCGATGCCGTGCCGCAAGCTCAGTCCCCAGATGACCCCACGCGCCAGCGGGTCCCTCAGCGGCGTTCGGTTGCCCTGCCAGTAATCCAGCAGCACCAGCCCTTCCGCCCCGGGCGGCACAGCGGCTGCCTTCTCATCCAGCACCTCAAACCGGCTGCAGCCCTGCTCATCGGCCTCGTATTCCTCCCGGTAGCCGAAGTTATCGGCCAGCCATGTCACTATCGCGCCGGTGGCAGTCTGCCCACCCTCCAGCACCCAGGTCCCTGGCAGCAGCGCATCCGGGTACGGGCCCCACAGGCGCGATTCAAATATGCCTTCGGACATCAGCGCCAGCGGGCAGGTCGAGGTGCCCATAACCAGCGCCAGCCGGCCCGGGTGTACCACCGCCAGTCCCAGCATCGCGGCGTAGGCGTCAATTCCTCCCTGCGCCACCGGGATGCCGGGACGCAGGCCCAGTTCCTCAGCCGCGACTTTGGTCAACTCACCGGCCTGCTCACCCATCGGCAGCACTATGTGAGGCCATTTTTCGACCAGTTCGCTGAAGTCAAGCTGCTGCAGCAGCCCGGTCGGCCAGCCGCCGTCAACGCTGGCGTAATTCCATTTGCAGGTGGTGTTATTCAGCGAGGCGGCCCACTCGCCGGTGAGCCTGTACATCAGCCAGTCCGTGCCCTCGATAATCAAGTCGGCCTGCTCGTAGATTTCCGGCTGGTTCCGCCGCAGCCACATCGCCTTCGGGATCATCCACTCCGGCGATTCGGCCCAGCTTACGTACTTCAGGCGCGGGTGCTTGGTGGCTGTGACCTCATCGGCTTCCTCGTGTGCCCGCTGGTCCATCCACAGGATTACCGGCCGCAGCGGCTCGCCGTTGCGAGTGGTGACCACCACCGTACACGAGGTCCCATCCACCGACACACCGGCGATATCGTTCGCCGAGATACCAGCCTCGGCGAGGGCCTGCGGAATCACAGTTTTGGCCGCATCCCACCAGTCGTAGGCGTTCTGCTCGGCCCAGGCAACCTGCGGGTACTCAATCGGGTATTCCCGGCTTGCCGATGCCAGCAGCTTCCCCTGCATATCAACGATCACCGCACGCAGGCTCTGAGTCCCGCAGTCTATCCCCAGCACATAAGGTCCGCCGTTGCTCATCCATGACCTCCTGCATTTGTGACGCCGCCCTGAGCTTGTGCTTCAACGTTGCTCCCTTCGACTTCGCTCAGGGCAGGCAACACCGTGAGCTTGTCGAACGGTCGAACGGATAGCTCGATAACCGTCTGCCGCTGTTATTGACCTTGTCCGGCATCTGTCGTTGCCGTAGGTGGTTCTCCCCTCTCCCTCTGGGAGAGGGGCCGGGGGTGAGGGTGCCGTGCGCTCTGCAGCCGCCTACCACCCGTCGTGATGCACGTTTTCCATCGGTCCGGCGGGCTTGGACTTGCCGGCCGAGGCCGGATGGCCGCAGCTAATCAGCGCCGACACTCGAATGTGGTCGGGTATGCCGAGTAGCTCCCGCACCGTCGCCTCCCGGTCATAGCCGCGTTCGTTGCTGCCGCGGATGCCGATCCAGCAGGTGCCCAGGCCCAGGTCGGCTGCCTGCAGCAGCATATTCTCTATCACCGCCGCGCAGTCTTCCAGCCACCAGTGGTCAGAGGCCACTTCGTCGCCGCAGACCACGAAGACCACGGGTGACTGGGCGCAGAAGCCGGCGTACTGGTGCACCTTCGCAAGCTCCGCCCGCAGTTTGTCGTCCCGGACCACCACGATATGCCAGGGGCGGACGTTCATCCCTGACGGCGCGTGCATTCCGGCCTCCACGATTTCCGCAACGTCCTCATCAGTGACCGCCTTGTCGCTGTACGCCCGGCAACTGTAACGCTCTGCAATCGCCTTAATCATCACATTACCTCCCTGTAGTTGTCTCACTTCTCACCTGACCTGCGCGCGGGGTACCCACGTGCACCCACGCCAGATGCGTGGGTGCGAAGTGGGTCAGGATCCCACAAGTAATCATCCGTCGCTTTCATCCCCGGCCACTTCAGGCGGAGCTTCACCCGCTTTTTCGTACAGCTCGCCCCGCATCTTCGCGATACTTGCCATAACCGCCTTGGTGGCGGCGACCATCCCGGCCTTGGCACCCTCTTCGCTCGCAAAATCAGCCACGTCAATCGCCTTCCCGAAACGGACGGCGATCTTGCCGCGATGCAGATACCACGCGCCGCGCGGGAAGACCACCTCAACGCCCTTCAGCGCGCAGGGCACGATCGGCACCCCGGCCTGTTTGGCTATGAAAGCGACACCGGCGCTGCCCTCCTGCAGCGAGCCGTCCGGGCTGCGGGCACCCTCCGGGAACAGGGTCAGCAGCTCCCCGGCTCTAAGAATCTTCACCGCGTTGCGGATAGCGGTGCGGTCCACGCTCTCTCTGTCAACCGGAAAAGCATAGTATTTCCTGATGATCCAACCAAGTATCGGTATTTCAAACAGTTCGCGCTTGGCGAAATAGTAGGTCCGCCGTCGCATCGCACCACACATAGCCGGCGGATCCAGATAAGACGTATGGTTTGCAGCGATGATAGCCCCGCCGGTTTCCGGCACATTCTCGTGCCCATACACCTCGAAGCCCCCGTACAGCCGTAGTACCTTCGGCAACAAGAACTGCAGGAACCAATAGTGCGGCCAGGTCCAGTTCCTGACCGGCTCCGGCTCTTTACGCATCTGCTTCAGCCTCTTTTGCCCGCGCAATTGCCACGATTCGATCAATTACCTGCTCAAGCGACATCCCGTCAGACACGATTTCCACGGCGTCCTCAGCCTTCTTTAGCGGCGCAACCTCGCGCGAGCTGTCCCGCTGATCCCGCTCGAGCTGATTAGCCAGCACTTGCTCGAAGGTCAGGTCAGGGTGTTGGTCCTTTGTTTGCTCGAAGCGGCGGCGAGCGCGCTCCTCGGCTGACGCGGTCAAGAATATCTTCAAATCCGCACCCGGCAGCACCACAGTGCCGATATCACGGCCTTCCATTACCACGCCTGGGTCGCGGGCCAGATCGCGCTGGGTTTGCAGCAGATTCTTCCGTACCAGCGGCATCGCCGAGACCGCCGAAGACATCGCGCCAACCTCAGGAAGACGCACCTTGTCCTCCAAATCCTCCCCGTTCACGAAGATATGCTGCTGCTCCTCAACGCGGCGAAACTCGACCTGCATTTTGCCGGCCAACTCGCCGATGGCTTTTGTGTCCCGCTCGGTACTCAGGCCTGCCTGCATGGCCAGATACGCCACTGCCCGGTACATGGCCCCGGTGTCAACATAGACATAGCCGAGTCGCTCGGCCACACCGCGGGCGGTGCTGCTCTTGCCCGCTCCTGCCGGCCCGTCTATGGCAATCGTCAGCTTCCTGCTCACAGCAGCCCTTTCCTTTCAGCCCACCAATCGCGTAGGCCGGCCGTTGGAAGGGCCGCGTCGAGCAGCGCCCTGCCGTATTGGGCGCTGGGAGGCCGGCCCACGCAGAACGCTATCCTGGCGAACTCTGCACACCCAAACGGCCAACGACAACAACTGGGCCAGCCTTGAACGCTTCGCAACGCGAAGCGTTCTGCGACAGGCCCCTCCATTACGACTAACGACCCCGATACACTCATTGATCTCCGCCATCGCTGTACAGCCCGTCCCGAAAATTCCTAGCCGCGCTCAGTAGTTCCGCCACCTGGTCCCAGTCTTCGGCTGCGATGGCTCCGATCAGCTCATCCAGCGCCTCACGCAGCTTCTCAGCGGCAGGCAGTAGATTGTCGGCATTCGCGTCAAAGATATTGCGCCACAGTTCAACGTCCGCGGCGGCGATGCGTGTTGTATCTCGCAGGCCACCGGCGCCGAAGGTAGCCAACTCGTCAGTCTTACCGCGGCTGAGAGCCAGACTTAGCGCGACGGAACAAAGGTGGGGCAGATGGCTGGAGAGGGCCACTATCTGGTCGTGACGCTGCGGGTCAATAAGCAGCGGGCGCGCGCCGATGGCAGCAATTAGCTCCTGGAATTTGTCAACGGCCGGTTGCGGTGCGCTGCCGGGACACAGCAGGTACGTGGTATCAGCGAACAGCTCCGCCGAAGCGCTGCCAGGGCCGCGTTTCTCGCTGCCGGCCATCGGATGCCCGCCGATGAAGACAACCGCATCACCCAGCACTTCAGCGGCCCATGCACAGATGCGTGCCTTGGTGCTGCCGGCGTCCGTGACCAGACAGTCGGTCGCCAGGTGCGGGACGATATCGCTCATCACCTGCCGCATAGCCCCAACCGGAGCCGCCAGATAGACTAAATCCGCCTCCCGCACCGCCGCGGTCGCATCGTCCGTACACTCATCGGCGGCTCCAACCTCCAGGGCCGTGTCGAGCGTCTGTTGCGAGCGGGCCACACCGGTAACGTGGCCGAGCACACCGGCGCGCCTGCCTGCCAGGGCAAAGCTGGCACCGATCTGACCGATCCCGATGATCGCCGCGCGTCGGTATAGCATCACAGGCCTCAGGCCTCCTCAGAATTGCGCTGCAAGTCCGCTCCCACTGCCGTGCTCAGACTGCGCACGTTGTCCATGAGTTTCTGGAAGTTCTTGGGTGTGAGTTGCTGTGCGCTGTCGCACAAAGCTCGGTCAGGCTGTGGATGCACCTCGATCATCACACCATCGGCGCCGGCAGCTATCGCGGCCAGTGTCATCGGGCTGACCAGCAAGTAGTGGCCGGTCGAGTGGCTGGGGTCCACAATAATCGGCAGGTGGGTCTCTTGCTTGGCCGCAACCATGCCTGCCAAATCCAGCGTGAAGCGGGTGATCGTTTCGAAAGTCCTGATGCCGCGCTCGCACAGGATTATGTCGAGATTGCCGCTTGAGGCGATGTACTCGGCGGCCTTGAGCCATTCCTCCACGGTGGCGGAAAGCCCGCGCTTCAGCACAACCGGCATCCCGCTTTCGCCGGCGCTCTGTAATAGATCGTAATTCTGCATATTGCGCGCACCGATCTGAAGCGCGTCGGCATATTCGGCAACCAGATCAACGTGGCTCACATCACGCGCTTCGGTTACCACCGGCAGTCCGGTTTCCTCTCGCGCCGTCGCCAGGATCTTGAGCGCATCTTCGCCCAGGCCCTGGAAATCGTACGGTGAGGTTCGAGGTTTGAAAGCCCCGCCCCGCAGGCACACGGCTCCGGCTGCCTTGACGGCCCGTGCGGCGGCCAGCGTCTGCTCCTCGGTCTCTACCGTGCACGGCCCGGCGATAATACCAACCTTGCCCCGGCCGAAGGCGGCATCACCAATATAGACGACGCTTGTCTCCTCCTGGTGCTCGCGGCTGACCAGCTTGTATGGCCGCAAGATCGGCACCACCCGCTCCACACCGTTCAGCGTCATAAGCTGCTCGGCCATGGCTTGCTTCTCGCCGTCAGGCGTGCCGATGGCGCCGACGAGTGTGCGCTCGACGCCACGCGATATGTGGTGGTCATAGCCCTTGGCCTCAAGCATCTCGACCACGCTCTGGATATCGCCGTCCGTGGCTTTGGCGTTCATTACTATCATCATTATCTGACACCTTCTCCTATGCAGCCGGCAGGGGCGAGCTATCCCCGAAGCCGTCAGTTCTGTCAAAGCACGCCCTTGAGGAACCGCCCAGTGTACGACTCCTTACACTCCGCGACCTCCTGCGGCGTACCTGTGGCGACGACATAGCCGCCCTCGTCGCCGCCCTCGGGCCCCAGGTCTATTACGTGATCCGCCGGCTTGATTACATCGAGGTTATGTTCGATGATCAGGGCCGTGTTACCTTGGTCAACCAGGCGGTTAATGATCCTCAGCAGCTTCTCGATGTCGGCGAAATGCAGGCCGGTGGTCGGTTCGTCGAGGATGTACAGCGTTGAGCCGGAGCCGGGCTTGGATAGCTCACGGGCGAGTTTTATGCGTTGCGCCTCGCCGGCCGACAGGGTGGTAGCAGGTTGGCCGAGCTGCAGGTATTCCAGTCCCACATCGCACAGTGTCTGCAGTATCCGCCGAATTTTCGGCACGTTCTCGAAGAGTTCCAGCGCCTGTACTACTGTGAGCTGCAGCACGTTGGCGATGTTCTTGCCCTTATATAGAACCTCCAGCGTCTCACGGTTGTAGCGGGCACCTTTGCACTCATCGCACGTGATATACACGTCCGGCAGAAAGTCCATTTCGACCTGCCGCGTCCCTTTGCCCTCACAGGCTTCGCAACGGCCGCCGCGGATGTTGAAGCTAAAGCGTCCCTGGTCATAGCCACGCATGCGGGCTTCGGGCGTCTGGGCGAAAAGCTCGCGGATCGGGCCGAACAGTCCGGCGTAGGTAGCCGGGTTCGAGCGCGGGGTGCGGCCAATCGGATTCTGGTCAATATTGATGACCTTATCAATATGCTTGCTGCCCTCGATTGCCTGGTGTGCTCCCGGGCGGTCGGAGGAGTTGTGCAAATCGCGTCGCAGCGCCCGGTACAGTACCTCGTGCACCAGCGTACTTTTCCCTGACCCGGACACGCCGGTGACACAAGTGAGCACACCCAGCGGGATTTCCACATCAATCTGTTTCAAGTTATGCTCGCTGGCACCGATGATGCGGAGGCTTTGGCCCTTGGGCTTGCGGTACTCAGGCGGCGACTGGATTGCCAGGCGGCCTGAGAGGTAACCCCCGGTCTTGGAGCGCGACTCGGCAAGCAGCCCGTCCACGTCACCGGCATACACAATCTGTCCGCCGTCCGCACCGGCGCCGGGACCGAACTCCACGACATAGTCAGCAGCGCGAATCGTGGCGGCGTCATGTTCTACGATGATGACGCTGTTGCCCAGATCGCGCAGGTCACTGATGATTTGCAGCAGGTGGTGGTGGTCGCGCAGATGCAGGCCGATGCTCGGCTCATCGAGTATGTACATCACGCCGGCCAGGCCCGAGGCGATCTGGGTAGCCAGCCGAATCCGCTGTGCTTCACCGCGTGACAGGCTGGGCGCGGTGCGGTCAAGGGTAAGATACCCCACGCCGACTTTGAGCATGAATTCGAGGCGCGCCTTAATCTCCCTGATCAGCTCGGCGGCGATGATACTCTGCGAGCCTTCCAGAGAGAGCTCGCTGAAGAAGCGCTCGGCCTCGACGATATTCATTGCCGTTATCTCGGCGATATTGTGGCCGGTAACCGTCACCGCAAGGCTTTCTTTGCACAAGCGGGACCCGCCGCAGTCGGGACACGGCACATCGGCGACAAAGCTTTCGTAGTAATTGCGCCGCGCCGTGGACGTGGCATTCTCGAACCGCCGGCGGCTCACATTGACGAGGCCCTCGAAGGGCTGTGAATACGTAAAGCTGCGGCCGTCGCGACCCTCGTAGGTGAACTCAATCTCCTCATCGCCGGAACCGTAAATAACTACGTCGCGTACCCGTTGCGGCAGCTCTTTCCAGGGCATCGCCAAATCAAAGTCGTAGTACTGCGCCAGCCCCCCGAGCAGGTGCCCGACATGGACACTCTTGACGCTCCCATACGGCTTCAGCGCACCGTCCAGGATTGACTTCTCGGGGTCTTCGATCAACAGGGAGGGCTTGATCTGCTTGACTGCTCCGATGCCTTCGCAGGTGGGGCACATCCCGTGCGGGCCGTTGAATGAGAACATTTGCGTGGTCAGCGGCCGTATGCTGACATCACATTCGGGGCAGGCGTACCGGGTACTGAAGACATGATCGGGCCCCTCCACTTCAGCGGCGATGACCACGTCTTCCCCGTGAGCCAGCGCCGTCTCCACCGAGTCGGCCAATCGTGAGCGGATATCCGGGTTGATAGCGATGCGGTCCACCACGATCTCTGCCGATTGCGGGTCCTTGTCCAGGCTGATTTTCTCATCCAGCGACAGAACCTGCCCGTCGAGACGGATGCGGACGAAGCCGCTGCGCCGCGCATCCCGGACCACGCCATACCAGTCATCATCTTCCGGCTGTACGGGGGCGAGTATGAGCAGGCGAGTGCCTTCGGGTATGGCCATGATCTGATCCACGATATTCTGCACCGTAGAGGCGTGGATTGGCTTTCCACATTCCGGACAATGCGGCTGGCCGACCCTGGCGAACAACACGCGCAGAAAGTCGTAGATATCGGTGGCGGTCGCCACTGTCGAGCGCGGATTCGCCGCCACTGATCTCTGGTCAATGGCGATAGCAGGGGAGAGGCCTTCGATGTGGTCCACAGCCGGTCGGTCCATCTCGCCGAGCAGATGCCGCGCGTGGGTGGATAGAGACTCAACGTAGCGCCGCTGGCCCTCCGCGTAGATGGTGTCGAAGGCCAGTGACGATTTGCCGGAGCCGCTGACGCCACAGAACACGATCAGCCGGTTGCGAGGCAATTCGAGGCTGATATCTTGCAGATTGTGCTCTCTGGCTCCGTATATTCGTATGTTGTCTTGCGCCATGATTACGAAGCTCTTTCCCAGATCGCAGACTGGTAATTATACCACCTTCACAGCGCACGTAACAGGCCGGGCAGGGATTATCTATGGGTTGACATCATCTCTCAGGCGGAATAGACTAATTCGGACCAAGAAAGCCTTGTGGAGGTAACGGATTGCCCTCAATGACCACAGCCAGAGCGCCGGGCCGGATATGCCTTTTCGGGGAGCATCAGGACTTTCTGGGCCTGGCCGTGATAGCTTGCCCGATTGACCTTTACATCACCGTGACGGGCACACCGCGCTCCGACACTGAGTTTCACATCGAGATGCCGGACGTGGCCGACAGCGACCGCTTTGAGGCTGCCGATGAGGTAGATTATCGCTACGATCTGGACTTCATCCGCGCGGCCACCAATGTCGTGCGTCGTTCCGGGGTCAACATTTCCACCGGCTATGACTGTATTGTCCGCGGCAACATCCCGATCAATGCTGGCACGTCGAGTTCTTCCGCGCTGGTGGTCGCCTGGGTACAGTTCTTGCTGGCTAGCCAGGACGGGCAGCCATCGCCAGGCCCTGAGGCCGTGGCGCGTCTGGGCTACGAGGCTGAGGTGCCGGAGTTCAATGCTCCCGGGGGAATGATGGATCACTATGCGTCCGCCCTCGGCGGCCTGCTTTACATTGACTGTCGCGAGCCGATTACGGTAGAGCGCTTGCCGGCGCGGCTGGACGGCTTTGTCCTGGGCAACACTGGCGTCAGAAAGGACAACAACCGTATCCTCGCCGAATCCAGGGCGGCGACCAACACCGGCTTCGAGATACTCAATCAGCGCATAGATGACTTTGACATCTGGATCACACCTTTTCAGGAGGCCGAGCCGTATTTTGCCCAGATGCAGCCGGAGGTTGCCAGACGGGTACGGGCCAACCTCATCAACCGCGACATCTGCCAGGAGGCCAGGAGGCTGCTTTCGACCGAACAGTTCGACCCGCAGCGCCTCGGCGAGATGCTCTACGAGCACCAGGCGCAATTGCGCGACGGCATTGGCGTGTCCCACCCGAGGCTTGACGCGTTGATTGATGCGGCGATGGAGGCCGGCGCCTTGGGCGGCAAGCTCAACGGCTCTGGTGGCGGCGGCTGCATGTTCGCTTATGCCCCGGGCAGGCAGCAGGAGGTCAAGGAGGCCATCGAAGCCGCTGGCGGCGACGGCTACATAGTCAGCGTCAGCAACGGCGCCCATGCGACCATCGAGGACTGAACTGTCTGCACTTGCGAAGGTGCGCCTGTCATCCGGGCATGCACATTTGCAATACCACATAGAAAACTCCCATTCACAAAAGTTTTTGTAAAGGGGGTTTGGGGGAAAAGCTTTTTCCAAAAAGTTTTCCCCCAAGGTGTTATGAGCTCATTACGCATTACAATCGGCGGCGTGCGCGGGATCGTAGGCGAGAGCCTGACCCCTGACTTGATCGTGCGCTACAGTCACGCCCTGGGCACCTATCTGGAGGGCCGCGAGGTGCTGGTGTGCCGTGACACTCGACAGTCAGGCGAGATGGTCCTCAATTGCGCGCTGACGGGCCTGATTGCTGCCGGTTGCCAGGTGATAGACCTGGGCATCTGCACCACTGCTGCTTTGCAGCTTGCGGTCAAAGACTCGGACGCTGCTGGTGGGCTGGCGATTACTGGCGGGCACAATGTGCGCGGCTGGAATGCGCTCAAGTCCATCCGCAGCGACGGCATTTTTTTCAATCCTGCGCAGGCCGCCGAGCTTCTCGACATTTATCATCAGGGCGAGTTCGTGAAAGCCAGTTGGGACGAACTAGACCCCGTGAGCACTGACCAGCAAGCCGGCGAGCGCCACATCAAGGCTATATGTGAGCAGCTTGATATACAGCCCATCAGCGCTAGCGGGCTGCGGGTGGCGATAGACTGTGCCAATGGGGCGTGCTCGGCATACGCCACGCGGCTCTTGGAGATCCTGGGCTTGGACGTTGTGGCCATGAATACCGAGACCGATTTGCCTTTCCCGCATCCGCCGGAACCCAGCCTTCAGAACCTCAGTCAGCTCAGGGCCCTGACTACTGCTGCGGGGGCCGATGTCGGTTTTGCTTTTGACGCCGATGGTGATCGGCTGGGGGTCGTCTGTCATGACGGCTCTGCGCCGGGCGAGGAGATGACCCTGTGCCTGGCCACGGAGATGATCTTCAGGCGCGGCGATCCCGGCCCGGTTGTGACCAATATTTCCACTACCCAGGCCGTGGACGACATCGCGAAGAAGTATGGCCGACAGGTCATACGCACCCCAATCGGCCAGGTGTATGTCGCCGAAACCGCCAGCAATCATCGCGCAGCGGTGGCTGGTGAGGGCAGTGGCGGTGTGCTCTTCCCCCGCATCAACTATGCCCATGACTCCTTGGCGTGTATGGGCCATATTCTGCAGCTTATTTGCCAGACCGGCAAGCCGCTGGCGGAGTTGGTGGCTGAAGTGCCCACTTACTA
Source organism: Candidatus Zipacnadia bacterium (assembly GCA_029821145.1). GTDB lineage: Bacteria > Armatimonadota > Zipacnadia > Zipacnadales > UBA11051 > UBA11051. The sequence continues at coordinate 4,972 of JALGTY010000073.1, read as the reverse complement.
CATGTACAAGGAAGCCGTTCCCTGCCCGGTGGAGAGAGCTTTCAGCGTCCTTGAAGTGTTGCGCCGCCAGGGCCAGCCCACGGGCACCGAGTATGAAGACCTCCATGATGGCATTAAGTATGGCACGCTGGACCGCTGGGTACACATCCGAGTGTCAATGACCGAGCCGATTGTCCGCATCCTTGCCGAGGCGAAGCGCCAGGACGTTGCTGAGGAGCTTGTGCGTCACTACACCAACGAAGTCAGACGCCGAATGTAGCGAAAACGATGGCTATAGTACGAACCCTAAAAACAGGCATTTCAGGAGTCCGCGGCGTGGTGGGCGATTCGCTTACCCCGCAGCTTCTAATCGGCTTCGCCCAGGCTTTTGGCACTTATCTCAAGGGCGGCACGGTGGTCATTGGTCGCGACACCCGGCCATCCGGCGAGATGGTACAGAGGGCACTTGTTGGCGGCCTACTGGCCACCGGCTGTGACATCGTGGACCTCGGCATCGCGCCGGTGCCGACCGTACAAATGGCCATCAGGGACGCGGTTGCCAGCGGCGGCGTGGTGATTACTGCCAGCCACAATCCGCAGCAATGGAATGCGCTGAAGTTCATCCGTGGCGACGGTATTATCCTGCGGCCGTACCAGACCGAAGAGCTGTTGAGCGTCTATTACCAGGGCAATTTCACTCTCGTCGGCAACGACGAAATCGGCTCGGTACAGTTTGATGCCGGCGCGGTGCAGCGCCACATGGATGCGGTGCTGGAGCTGGCCGACCGCGAGGCCATCGCCGCGGCCGGGCTGAAAGTCGTGGTGGACTGCGTCAACGGCGCCGGCGCGGTGCTATCGGAGCGGTTCCTGCAAGAGTTGGGATGCGAGGTCGTGACCATCAACGACACTCCCGACGGCATATTCCCGCATCTGCCTGAGCCGATCCCCGAGAATCTGAAGCAGCTTGAAAAGGCCGTCAAGGAGCACGGCGCGGACATCGGCTTCGCCCAGGACGCCGACGCCGACCGCCTCGCGATCGTTTCCGAGCAGGGTCAGGCGATCGGCGAGGAGTTCACTCTGGCTCTTGCCTGCGACGCCGTGGCCGACACAGCCGAGGGCCCGCTGGTGACCAATCTTTCCAGTTCCCGGATGATAGACGAGGTGGCCTGCCGGCATGACAAGCAGGTAGTGCGGGCCAAGGTGGGGGAGATCAACGTAATCGAGCAGATGCAGGCCCACAGTGCCGGCATCGGCGGTGAGGGCAATGGCGGGGTCATCTGGGCGCAGTTGCAGTACTGCCGCGACAGCTTTGCGGGCATGGCGCTGGTGTTGGCCGGACTGGGCAAGCGCGGCGGCACGGTCACCGACTGGGTCGAAAGTTTCGCGCCGTCGGAGATTTGCAAGACGAAGATGGCATGTCCTGCCTCACGCGTCCAGCCGGTGCTTCTGGCGGTGCGTGAGGCCTATGAAGAAAACGCTCTCGACCTCACAGAGGGTGTAAAGGTCTTATGGCCGGACGGCGCGTGGTTGCATGTGCGGCCCAGCAACACCGAGCCGGTCGTACGCGTGATTGCCGAGGCCGACACGATGCAGGATGCGAAGCAGAAGGCCACCGCCGCAATAGACCTCATGCGCAGCTACCTCTAGTCCTGAAGACCTCTTCATCCCGTGGCCTAGCTGTTCTTTTCTGCTGTGGTTGCCGTTTGGAGGGGCCGTGCCGAGTTGCGGAATCGAAGATTCCGCAAGGAGACCGGCCCGCGGCTTCACGCATCGCGTGTCTCGACCATCCCCAAGAATCCCGTAGGTCGGGCATCCTGCCCGACTCCCTTCGCCGCACGCCTACTCAAGCCGCCCATACTTGTCCGAGAACTCGAAGTACCACTTGACCGCCTCTGCCGGCACGTTCCAGGGAATGTGGTTGCCGATGCACATAAAGTACCCCGGCTGCCGCTTACCCAGCTCGCACATCTGCTTGGTCATAGCCTCAACAGCCTCGCGGTCGCCCGTCTGCAGGATGCGGTTATCGCCGTCGCCGGCGAGCACCTTGTCGGGATGCTTGCGGGCGATCTCATGGTAGTCGCCGAACGGCTCTGAGATCAGGCCGTCCGCACCGCAGGCGAACACATCATCGGCAATAAGGTCGGGGTTCCCGTCAGTCATGAAGAATGAAAAGATGCCGTTGTCCTTCATCAGGCCGAAGAACTCCTCGTAGTAGGGGTAAACGAACTCGTGCAGCCAGGCGGGCGAGCAGACCGGCCCGCGCGCCATGCAGATGTCGTCATGGAACAGGAAGTAGTCAATGTCGGTCAGTGCGGCGGCCTGGACCCATTTGCGGGTGCGGTACTGAAAGTCGGCTATCAGCCGGCCCAATTCAGCCTTATGCCCGCCGGCCAGTTCCAGGAATATCTCCCACCCGAACGTCAGCAGCGGCCACATGAAGCACGTGTTATAGATGCTTGTCCCTTTGAGTGTTCCGGCGCGTGGCCCGCCCGGCTTTGGCAGCTCACCTCCCTGGATGTCGCGCGCGAGGTCCTCCACTGACCGCGAGTAGTCCTTCTTCGAGACGACTTCCTTTTCCCGCTGGTCGAGGTGTTCCATCGGCTCATACGCCAGTGCCTGCTCGACGGAGCTGAACTCCTCGCCCCAGTCCCAGTGGCCGGTCAGACCAGCGCCCCAGCGCACGTGACGCCGCCCATCTTCAGCCACCGCCGATGACTCGTTCTCCGTCAGCGCTTCGACCGGCTCATCGCTCTCAGGGGCTGATGTTCCGATGTCCAGCGGCAGTATCTCCATCGCCCTAAGTGCCGCCTGGCGCGGGTGCTGGTAGGCATCAATGCCGGTGATAAGGGTATAGAAATCGGGGTTGGACAGATGCTCATAGTGCGGAATGCGATCCACTGGCTCCAGATGAAACCGTTTGAGCGCCCGTTGTGGGTCCATGTGATGGACCTGACCTCCCGCCAACGTCTCATTGCCGCTTCAGAGCGAGGGCAGACAAACCCCCCTGAGCAAGCATTGCTCGGAGGGGTCAAAGTTAACTCGCTAATTCACAAGACACGTAGCTCGGCCTGAGTGTGGCGCCCTTTGCCACACTCAGGTGAGAACTGAGGATGCTCGGCATCCTCAGTTCTCAGCTTCCAGCCCGAGGTCGTTGGCTGGCTTACTGTAAGTTCGACTGCTCGGCCAGGACCATATTGTCGCGGTGGACGACTTCGTCGTGCCCGATGTGGCCGAGGATTTCCAGGATCTGGCTGGTATGAGCGCCCTGGATCTTTTCGACTTCGCTGGCCGAGTAGTTGCTCAGGCCCCTGGCGATCTCCGACCCGTCCGGGCCGATGATGCGCACCAGGTCCCCGGCGGCGAAGTTGCCGCGCACCTGGGTGATGCCGACCGGCAGCAGGCTGGAGCCGTCGCGGTCGAGCAGTGCCCGGCGTGCGCCCTCGTCAACGCTGATAGTGCCGGCGGCGCGGACCGCCGTGGCAATCCACAGCTTGCGCCCATGCACCGGCTCCCCGGGCACGAAGAAGCTGCCCAACTCCTCGCCGGCGATGATGCGGGTGATGATGCGCTCGGTGCGGCCACCGGCCATCACCACGGCGATCCCGCAGTCGGTGAGCATCTTGGCGGCAGCGAGTTTGGCGACCATCCCGCCGTGCGATTCGGGGCCGCCGGTGCCTTCGGCGCAGGCGCTGAAATCCTGATCCGGCTCGACGCGGCTGATGAACTGCGCGTTAGCATCAACTTGCGGGTTGGCGGTGAACAGGCCCTCCTGGTCGGACAGATAGATCGCCAGGCCCGCGCGGGCCGTGGCCGCAACCATCGCCGCCAGCTTGTCGTTCTCCTGGAAGGTGATGCCCTCGATGGATACGCTGTCGTTTTCGTTGATGACGGGGATGACGTGCCTGTCCAGTAGCGTCTCGATGGTGTTGCGCAGGTACAGGTAGCGGCTGCGGTCGGACATATCGTCGTGGGTGAGCAGTATCTGGGCGCAGACCAGCCCGCGGGCGCGCAGCGCCTCCGACCAGTGCCGCATCAGTGCCGGCTGGCCGACTGCCGCCGTGGCCTGGCGCAGCGGCATGCTGTCCTCGGAGCTGCTGATGGCCAGGATGCGCCGGCCCAGGAATATCGCGCCGGAGGTGACGATGATGAACTCGTGGCCGTCCTCGCGCAGGGCGGCGATCTGCTGCCCGACGCTGTCGAGGAATTTGGTGTTAAGGCCGGTCGCGCCGCCGGTTATGAGCCGCGTGCCGATCTTCACCACGATCCGCTTGCAGCGGCTGAATTGATTCCGCTCAGTTGCTGGTTCGTTGACCATTTGCGCTATTCCCGGGGCAGATCATCCCCCATGCTAAGCTCTCCCCATCGCGTGGGTCGGGCTTTCCCGTAGGCCCTGAGCCTGCCGAAGGGCTGCCCGACTCCGTTTGCTCTTGCCGTTCTCCCCTCTCCCCCTGGTGGGTACCCACTTCGAAGGAGTGGGTGAGGCCGGGGGTGAGGACGGCCTGTCAGCCCGACAACGACGTGTCAATCTCTCGCCAAGTAGTCCCCCGTGCTAAGCCATTTGTAGGTGGTCAGCTCGCGGATGCCCACCGGCCCCCGGGCGTGCAGGCGATTGGTCGAAATGCCGATCTCCGCGCCCATTCCGAACTGCCCGCCATCAGTGAATCGCGTCGAGGCGTTGTGATACAGGCAGGCCGAATCGATCTCCGCCATGAACCGCCGCGCCGACTCCGCCTCATCCGTGAAGATCGCCTCCGAATGGCTCGATGAGTATTTCTGGATATTCGCAATCGCCGCGTCTAGAGAGTTTACCACGTCCACGCTGATAATCAAGTCCAGATATTCGGTGTCGAAGTCTTCTTCAGTCGCCGCCACGACGTTTTCGCACACTTCTCGCACGCGCTCGGTCCCACGCACCTCCACACCGGAGGCCTGCAAATCCGCGACGATGGCCTGCAATGCTTCCATATTATCCGCATGCACCCACAGGTTCTCG
>JALGTY010000500.1 GCA_029821145.1 Candidatus Zipacnadia bacterium | reverse complement strand
GCGAGACCGCTTGCAGTTTATGGGCGCTTCCTTAATCCGGCTCATGTCACCACGCATTCGTGCAGGGTGGGTTGAACGAAGCCAAGTTACATAGCCTGCGAGCCCAGCAGCCTGCCGGAGTTTGTCACGGTCTTCAAACATATCCTGATGGGCAAAGAGTACAAGCCACCCAATCAGCCGGTATGCGTGGAGTGCAAACTGAAAGACAATCTGTGCGTGTACGAAAAGGGCCTGCTCTGCCTGGGACCGGTTACGCGGTGTGGCTGCGATGCCATTTGTACCAGCTATGGGCATTCCTGTTTTGGCTGCCGCGGGTTGGTTGATGAGCCTAATCTGAATGCCGCCCAGGATGTATTGGCCAAGTACGGTCTAAGCGTGGCAGAGATCGTGGGCAAGTTCAGAGTCTATAATAACTGGCCTGCATTGTCGCTGGAGGACACCTAGTCCGATGGCTGACCGCCTCAATATCAACGTGGAACACCTCACCCGGGTCGAAGGCCACGGTAACATCGTCGTCAACCTGGCCGAGGGCCGCCTGGAAGAAGCCCGGTTTGAGATCGTTGAGTCGCCGCAGTTCTTTGAGGCAATTATGCGGGGCCGCGACTACCAGGAGGTCGTGCATATAGCTGCGCGCGTGTGCGGCATCTGCTCCATCAGCCATACCTGTGCCGCACTTAAGGCCACCGAGGCGGCCTTCGGTGTTGAATTGTCCGAACAGGCTCTGCTGCTGCGCCGGCTGGCCTACAATGGTGAGATCATGGGCAGTCACGTGCTTCACGTGTATTTCTTGGCTGCTCCTGATTTCTTCGAGGTGCCTAGTGTCTTCCCGTTGGCGAACATTGATAAAGACGTCGTCCTGCGGGCTATGCGTATGAAGAAACTGTCTTATGATCTGTGCGTGGTGGTGGCGGGACGGCATACCCATCCGGTGGCTATGACCGTTGGTGGCTTTAGCTTCGTCCAGGACAAAGACGAACTGGCGCGGATACGCAGCCGCTTGGCCGAAGCAATTGAGGACACAAAAGAGACTGTCCGACTGTTCAAGGAGTTCACGGTGCCCGAATTTGAGCGCGAAACTGAGTACGTCTCGCTGAAGGATTCCAACGTTTACGCATTGTACGACTGCCAGGTCTACTCCAGTGAAGGAGAAACCATAGGTGCTGAGCAGTACCACAGTTTCATAGAAGAATGCGTGGTTCGCCACTCCACGGCAAAGCATGCTCGCTGGCATCGTCCCGAGTATATGGTCGGCGCGCTGGCCCGGGTCAACAACAACTTCAGCCAGCTCCATCCCCTGGCAACGGAATCTGCTACCGAGTTGGGCCTGACCGTGCCCTGCTTTAACCCGTTTATGAATACTGTTGCTCAGATTGTCGAGATTGCTCATTGTGTGGAAGACAGCATCGAACTGATAGACACCATATTGGACCGAGGAATTCAACCAGAAGCGGTGGACGTTGAACCTAGGGCGGGCCGCGGCGTGGGGGTAATTGAAGCACCGCGGGGTACCCTATTCCACGAATACGAATTCGATCTTCAGGGCAAGTGTGTCCAGGCCAATCTGGTGATTCCCACTGCCCAGAATCTGGCCAATCTCGACGCCGATATGCGCGACTTCGTCCCTCACATAGCTGGCGGAACGCGTGAAGAGATAACCCAGCAATTGGAGATGCTGGTCCGAGCCTACGATCCGTGCATCTCCTGCGCTACGCATATGTTAACTGTAGAATTCAGTTAGCACCATTGGGCGCGTCGGCAAAGGGCAGGAGATTAGTAGCGTTGCCACGTCTTTGTTGTGCATCATGTAGTTCATCAAATCAGACGCAGCACTTTCGTCACCCACGGCCTTGAGCAGCCGAGCAGGCAACCCGCTTTGCCCATATTATTGATTGGCCCAGAATCCGGACACCCCCAGACTGCCTCGCCCGTCGCACCCGTGAGTCCCGCCAGACCTTTGGCGGTCGTAACGGCCGGAAAGATATGTGGCATGGTCAGGCTGCAGCGGCAGTCAATAGTATATTGGCGCCTGTCCACAAGCCCATGCTTCTGCTCAACCCATCTCGTTTTCGAGTTCTTCTACAGCCTCGACCTGCGCCTGCTCATTCGGGAGAGACATAATGTTCCGCAACCGCCGTCCCGAGTAGCGGCGTTGCTCCTGAAGGGGAAGGGATATGACGTACGCCTGAATTTCATCAGGTAGGTGGAGCAACTTCATCACCTGCGTCACCCGGGCACGACTCATGCCATACCGCCGGGCAATCTCGGCCCGATTGTTAACCACCCCACCTTGTAACAGCTCCTG
>JALGTY010000072.1 GCA_029821145.1 Candidatus Zipacnadia bacterium | reverse complement strand
AAGCACAAGTCACCACAGCAGCTTAGAGTGATGCGAATGCATGACATAATCAGTGTTGGCAGCGCCACGGAGGATGTTTTCGTAGGGACCAGGGATATGAAGCTCATCTCCGTGCGAGATATTGACGCGGAGGTGTCGTACATTGGGTTCGAGCACGGTGCCAAGATCCCGGTGGACAATATCTTCATCGCCACAGGCGGCGGGGCAACTAATTCGGCCGTGGCCTTCTCGCGGCTCGGCCTTAGAGCGGGCATTATATCCAAAGTCGGTGATGATGACGCTGCCGAACGCGTAATCGCCAAGCTGCGGCGCGAAAAGGTTGACGTCAGCGCCGTGGTCACGACGGCTGAGTATTCGACCGGTTACTCCGTGATACTAACTTGCTTCACTGGGGACCGCACGGTCCTGGTGCACCGTGGCGCGAGCACTCAGTTGCGGGAGGACGACGTTGACTGGGATGGTTTGGCCTCGGCCCGCTGGATCTATCTCTCATCAATGACGGGCGACAGCGCGCCGCTGTTTGAGAAGATAGCCGTACACGCGCGGGACAACAACGTCAAGCTGGCGCTGAACCCGGGGGGCACCCAGTTGCAGGCGGGGCTGGCGGCACTGGCTCCGGCCTTACAAGCTGCGCACGTGATCTTCATGAACAAGCCCGAGGCGTATTCCCTGACAGGGGTGGCGCCAAGGCGCGGGCATGCTGACGAGTTGCAGGCGCTCCGGACGCTGCATGATGCCGGCTGTGACATTGTTGTGATGACTGCCGGCCTTGAGGGTGCGGAGGCCTATGACGGCCATTCGCACTACACCGTCCCGGCGGTGGAAGTGAAGGAAGAATCAACGCTCGGCGCGGGTGACGCTTTTGCTGCAGCCTGCGTGGCGGCTCTGTTCCGCGGCCTGGATATACGCGAGGCACTGCGGGCCGGGGCTGTCAATGCAGCCAATGTGGTTCGTTACCTGGGGGCCAAGCGCGGCCTGATGACGCAAGATGCCCTGGAACGCGAACTGGCCACCTACCGACGGACATAGCGCCACAGCTCGCCGTCTTTCGATATGATATGTGCTCGCGCGTTGTAGCCGGCATATCACAGCTACTCGGTCACCGGCGAGATGACCAGGACGCGGTCGTGGCCTTCTCCCTCGCTGTAGGTCTTTATCCCGGGGTCATCGTACAGCGCCATGTGGACTATGCGCCGCTCATACGCGTTAAGGTCAGGTATCACAAGCTCCTCACCTTGGTCCTTGGCTTTCTGGGCGTATGACTGGGCCATGTTCTCCAACATCTCAGTGTGCCGCTGGCGGTAATTCTCGGTGTCAAGGATCACCCGCACGCCGTCCGTGAAGCCCTTGTTGGCACCGATTGCCACTACCAACTGCATAGCGTCGAGGGTTTCACCGTCGCGGCCGATAAGCAACCCCGCATCATCTGTCTGTATCTCAATGGCTATCTCCCGCTCACTGATTTCCCTGACGATTACCTCGGCGTTCTCCACGCCGATGAAGCGAACTATGTCAGCAGTAACCTGCTGCGCACGCTCGGCTATCTGCTGGCGCACCTGCGCTCGGGCATCGCTCGGTTCTGCCTCCGGCTCCTCTGTCTCTTCGGCGGCTTCCGCTTGTTCTTCGACTTTCGCAGCAGCTTCCGCGCTCACTTCGCCACCTTCGTCCTGGCCCTCTGCGATGACGGTCGCTCTCACGCGGTATTCCCCGCTGCCAAACAACCCGGCTACCGCGCCGGGCCTTTTCAGGACTTCAAATCTGACCTCGGCTTCAGAGACACCAAGTTGCTCAAGCGCAGCCTGTTGTGCCTCTTCAATGCTCTTGCCTACTATCTCAATAGATCTCATCGCAGGTTTCCTCTTTGCTGTGATATGTTAAGTAGCGCACGCACCGGTGCTGCGGTCCGCAACGTTACTTACGATTTCCTTTTTTGTCGGACTTGCTTGTTTTCTTACCGTCTTTGGCGGCTTTCGCTTCAGCGTAGCTCTTGCGCTGCCCGCGGTCTTCGCTGGCATGTTCCTCCGCAGTGTCTTTTGCCGAAAGCATCTTCACCATGCTCCCGACAAATCCTGTGGCCGGCTTCTTATCTCGGCCCGGAATTGGTTCTTCGTCGCCCGCGCTCCGCTTGCGCTGTGTGTACATATACTGTTCGCCAAAGTAGATCATATTGCTTGCCAACCAGTAAAGTATAAACGCCGCCGGAAAAGTCTGAAAGAAGAAAAAGAACATGATGGGCATCAAATAGGTCATCATCTGCTGCTGTTGGGCCTGCTGCGGGTTCATTGCTGCAGTCGGCTGCATCCGCTGTGTCGCCTTCTGGAACATGATCATACTGATGGTGTAGGCAACCAGGAGGATCATATCGGGCCCAGCCAGGTTGTTGACCCAAAGGAACCCCGCGCCATCGAACTGCCAGATGTAGGCACGAATGCCCCGGTACAACATGATCAGGATGGGCAACTGGACCAGCATGGGCAAGCAGCCGCCCAACGGATTAACCCCGTGCTCCTGGCACAGCTTCCAGAACTCCTCCTGGAACTTCTTTTTGTCGTCAACATGTTTTTCCTGAAGAGCCTTGATCTGCGGCTGCAGATCCTGCATGGCCCGCGCTGATTCCAACTGCTTGCGCGTCAGAGGCCAGATCATGAGGCGTACGACTATGGCCATAAGAATAACGCCCAGAGACGGGCTGTTGCCCGCAATTCGCACAAATCCATCAACGACGCGGTACCAGAAGCTCTTCTGGTTGAGTTCGTCCAGCATGGGGCCGACGGCACTGCGCAGCGGCTCTTGCTCCCACTTGCCGTCCGCCGGCCGCCAGATCACATACGCGCACTTGCCGGCACTATCCAGTGTCGCACAGTGGGTCCACGCGTTGTTGTAGAGTTTTTCGGCACGCTGCTGATCCTCGAGCTCCACCAGAGCCAGTTCGGCGGCTCTCACAATCGCATAGCCGCTGAACAGTGAATTCGCCTGCCTGGCCACCGTCGCCGATTCGTCGTAGGCGTCAACCGCCTGCTCGTAGTCGCCCTGCATCTCCCTGACGCGGGCCACACGCATAGTGGCAAGCCAGTCGCAAGGCACGATCTTTGTGGCATGAATAGCCGGCTCGGGCTGGGGTGAATCGCTAACGCTCTCGGCTAACCCTGTCACTACAGCCGGCAGACCAACGATGTCGCCCTCACCGAAACCTCGAGGTATTACACCGCCCCCAAGAGTAATTGCGACCTCTCCCCCGCCGGCACGTAGCACGCCCCCGTCCTCTTCGCCGGCGGTATAAAGGCCGACCACGCTGAGTTTCTCCCCCTGCGCATCACCCAGGTGCTCTTTCAGGTCTTCGACTGTAAGCTGCAAGGGCTCGTCGGAAGCCACAAAGAACTTCTTGAGGCCGCTGAGGAGGCCGCCCTTTGGCCGAGGCTCGTGCTCAACCACCCACTGTACCATCGCCGCCATGCGTTCGGCCTGCTCATCGAGCGGCAGCTCTGTATCAATCACCAGTTCCGGCGGCAAGCCGTCCTGAAAGCTGATGCCCTCGGCGGCACAGACGACCGAAACGGGTATCCAGAGCAAGCAACACAGCAGGCCTAACAATAGGGGTACTATACCGAAGCGTTGACTACTATGCGTGTGAATCGCTATCTCCTCGTTGGTTCAGTTCCGTCATTGTGCGGGCCCATTTCGGGGTCTGCAGGATCACCCGGAACTGGATCATAGCCGCCTGGATTGAACGGATTACACCGACAAACACGGCGACACCCTAAAAGTAATCCGCGCCAGAAGCCATGAATCTCTAATGCTTTAGTCATGTACTCAGAACACGATGGCGTAAAGCGGCACGTACCGGGCACCACACGCGAAATGGTGCACCGATAGAGCCCTATCAGCCATATCAACCCTCGTGCGAACATGGGTCTTTGTTGCTATCGGGCTCCAGGACGCCGGCCCTCGCCAACAGCTCGGCCAGTTGTTCGTGCAAACTCCAATACCCGACTTCCCCGGCTCCTCGTTTGGCGATCAATATGATGTCGCGGTCGTAACAGCGGTCCCCGATCAAGTGGCGTGCGGCCTCCCGTAGCCGCCTTCTCACTCGGTTGCGCCGTACCGCCCCGCCGACTTTCTTGCTCACCACAAACGCCATACGGGTAACGCCTGTCTCGCCGGCTGCCGCCACGCTTGCAGTCAGATGCCGGCTCCGGAACCTGCGCCCTTTCCCGAATATGCGGCGGAAGTCCTTGTGGAGGCGAATAGTGGGGAGCTTGCTCACAACGCGCACCATCTGCACCGACTTACCGATAAACGACCGGACAAGTATAGCATACTGACACCGCTTGAGCAAACCTCTACGATTCGCCGGCGGGGAAATCCTCGCCCATCATTGCCCTCACATATAGCGAGGAGATGATGACCTGCATCATGATATTCAGCACCAACACGCCAAGCGCCTTCAGAAAGCCGGTGCGGTAGATGAGCTTAATCGCCAAAAGAGACACAATTATGGCAATGCCCGCAGCTACTGCAATGCCGATTTGCGAAAGTTTGCCCAGCATCGCCCCGGTAGCGACGGTGATGATCGAAAGAACCATGACGGTCACAAACGCCCGACCGAGGGTGGCGTCCTTGATATTGACGATCACGGCCGCCAGCCACATCATCAGCACGGCCAGCGCCATACCAACGAGACCCATCGTTACTATTGCGACAGGGCCCATCTGCGCAGACGCGTCTTCCAAACCCATCACTTCTATCTTTTGGCAAAGACTAACGATGCCCGCCGTTTTTATTGTCAAGCCCCAAGCAGGCCTGACGTGCTCAGCGTAGAAATCCCAAGACAACGATGGCTATTAAAGCACGCCAATAGCAGGTTGGCAAGCCGCCAGGAGGCTATCACATGGGCCTTTCACAGTTTGCAGCCATTTCCTGTAGTCTGATTATTATCGTTGCGGCGCTGCCCACGTACGTGCAGCAGCACCCGGTTTATGACCCGGGCACACCGTCCACCACTTATGTAAGGTACGCGGATGAGTGCTTCCAGTTCTCGGAGGAGCAAGTCCGCGAGATGATCACCGAAAAAGCGGGGTTCCACGAAATCCAGTGCCCCAATTGCACCATGGGCCACCAGGGCGCGCAACTGGTCTGGGACCCCACACACCCCAATCAGGTCAAATGCAAGTACTGCGGAATGGTCTATCCCAACGACAAGTACCCCACGGATAAAGTCTATGAACACCAGGCCCCAACCGGCGAGATTCAACAGTACCCGTATTACGAACGCAAAGACGGCTTCCACCACTTTTTTCAGGCCAAGATTGATTTTCACGCCCGCTACTGGCTGGCCGACAAGGCCTACTACTGCGCGCTCGCCTACTGGCTCACCAAAGACGTGAAATACGCGCGGCGGGCGGTGGTCATACTCCACCGCATGGCAGAAGTCTATCCGCACCTCCCTATCCACGGCCTCAGTGACTACAGCTTTCGGCGGCCGATGTGGGCGGACAACGAACCGCCACATCCCTACTTGTCCCAAAAGCTCGGCTCAACTTGGTTTTACAGCGAAATCCACACCGGCATGGTGCGCGCCTACGACATCCTCCATGACAGCGGGGAGTTCGAGAAGCTTTCGGAGGAAGTTGGCGTGGATGTCAAGCAGATGGTTCGAAAAGACCTGATTGAGGGCTTGGTCGAGTTCACGCTCACGCAGCAGCGTTGGATCAGCAACATGACACCAAGCTGGAGTAGCAAGCTGATCGTGGCCGGGCGGGTCGTCGGGAAGCCGGACTACGTCCATGAGGGCGTCAACATGCTGCGCAAGACCCTCAACGAGCAATTCTTTGCCGACGGCGTGTGGAAGGAGGGGGCGATCTCATATCACTCCCAGACCGCCGGTGGCCTGCGTAGCGCATTCAGCCTTGCCGTGGGGCATTCCGATCCGGAGGGTTACACCTTCCACCAAACGGGTGAGCGCCTGGACGATTACGACCCATTTGCGGTTGAGACTTTCCTGCAGATGAGACTTTCCTGCAGAAGGTCCTGGTGGGCATGGAGCCAGTCGCCTATCCTGATGGCATATATTGCTGTGTACACGACACATGGGCCGGGGCAAAAACTAAGCCAGCTGCTGAGGCAAGGTCCACATTGCTGTGGAGCATGGGCCATGCCTGCCTGGAATCGCAGACCGGCCCGCTGGCTGCTGAAGCACAACTGCACTTCTCCGGCTCACACGGCCACGCTCATGCCGATCCGCTCAATCTGACCTACTGGGCCTACGGGCACGAACTGGTCTCCGATCTGGGCTATACGCACACAATATACCGCAGCTATGCCGGTTCAGCGGCGGCGCACAATCTGGTGATTGTTGACGAAATGCCCGGGTACCACGGTACGCATAATATTCCGTGGGATGGTGAGTTGCGGGTATGGCATCCGGCCGGTGATATCGCCAAAGCAATCAGTGTGAATGTGCCGACAGCCTACACGAACTGCGATCTGTATCAGCGGACAGTGGCGTTGATTGACCGCCCGCATGCGCCGGCGTATGTGGTGGACTTCTTCGATGTGCGTGGTGGCTCGCAACACGATTGGCTGATGCGTGGCAGCGCCGACCACGATCAGAGGGCATCCGCAAATGTGCCGATGGAGAAGCTGGACCATACGCTGCTGGGGCCTGATCGCAAGCTCGTGCCCTATATCAATGAAGGCGGCCATCGGCTGGTGGCAGTCGGAGCCACGTGCGCCAACGACAAGCCCGAAGAGGGCGCTGAGTTGCAGTATAATCCCTACGGCCTGATCCGCGACCTGCAGCGGGCCCAGACAGCAGACAACTTTGTCGCCACGTTCGAGTATGTCGAGCCTGATAAGCCGCGCATGGAGCTGCATCTGCTGGCCGATGTGCAGAGCGAATACTATCTCGGCACCGCCCCCAGCATCAAGCGGTCAAACCAGGACTCGGCAACCGTTGATGAGGTGCGCCAGCCACTGGTGGTGGTACGGCGCAACGGCGAAGACGGCCTGCAAAGCCGCTTTTCGGCGTTGCTTTGGCCCTATATGCAAGAGGCTCGTCTCACTTCGTTTGCCCCACTTACAGCCGACGGCCAGGTGGTAGGAGCTGAGGTTCAGTTCGGTGGGTACACTGACCTGATCGTAGCGCCGCCGCAAAAGCCGGAGCAGCCCATTGATATAGGCGAGCACGACCTGACAACCGATGCGGCTTTTTCTATAGTGCGGTTGCAGGATGGCAAGGTAATTGCAGCCGAACTGAACAATGGCACGCTGCTGCGCCTTGGTACATTCAAGATCGCCACCGAGGGGTCACTGACTGGTGAGATTGTCGAGGCAAGCGGTGGTCTGCAGGATGGCTCCACGGTGCTCAAAATCGCAAACTTGAGCGCAGGGCACGAGCCGCTGCCAGGCGCTGACGTTCATGTGGAACACGCCGACGGCGCATTCTCACTGCTTGAACTGAAGAGCGTAGAAAGCAAGGATGGGAACACTTATCTGCACGTGGTCGAACCGCCGGATTTCAGTATAGAGGGCGAAAAGACCAAATTCCACTTCTACCCCATCCGCACCATCGCGGGTCGTCCAAAGTTCAGGATCAATTATTGCGTGAGCTGGCAGGTGCAGAGTTGACGGCGTCTCTCACAAGAGCATTGTCGGCGCATCGCATTTGTGCTATACTAATCCGAAACCAAACCGTAGCGCAAAAGGCGATGAAAGGGACAAGTAGGAACGGCGACTGCTCGACAGAGAGCCCGGTTGCTGAGAACGGGCGGGCAAGGCCGGTCTGAAGATCGCCCTGGAGCCGCGAATTGAACGGACCAGTGCTCTGCCACAGCACAGCGCCAGTCCTATTAGACTTCGCCGGAGCTTCGACCGTTATTCTGAAGACGACATCGGCTCTGATCGGCCTGTGTCGGCTAAGAGGTTCCCGCAAGGGAGCAAACAGAGTGGTACCGCGGATAGATCCGTCTCTGAGCAGAGGCGGGTTTTTTGCCATCTGCCAATACCGGGGTCTAGTCTGCCAGTGCGCACTCGGCCAGGAGGGGTTTCAGATGGAAATGATCGCGATGTACGACACTACGCTGCGCGACGGCTGTCAGGCCGAGCGCGTCGCCTTCAGCGTAGAAGACAAGTTGCGGATAGCGCGGAGGCTGGATCAGATCGGCGTTGCCTATATCGAGGGCGGCTGGCCCAATGAGACCAACCCTCGCGACCAGGAGTTTTTCCAGCGCGCCGCCGACATGGAATGGCACACAGCAAGCATCGCTGCCTTCGGAAGCACTCGCCGAGCCAATACTGGCCCTGAAGACGACCAGCAACTCCAGGAGCTTATCGCTTCCAGGGCCCCGGTGATAACCATCGTTGGCAAGAGCTGGGACTTTCACGCCACCGATGTCCTGCGCGTGAGCCTGGACGAGAACCTGCGGATGATCGAGGACACCATCGCCTATCTGCAGGACCAATGCGAGCAAGTCATATTCGATGCAGAGCATTTCTTTGATGGCTACAGGGCGGACGCTGAGTATGCCCTGGAATCTCTGCGCGCGGCCGATAGAGCCGGGGCTGATGCCTTGGTCTTGTGCGATACCAATGGCGGGTCGCTGCCTGATGAAATCCGGCAGATCGTGGAGACGGTGAGCGCGGAGTTTGACACGCTGCTGGGGATCCATTGCCACGACGATGCCGGCTTGGCGGTGGCCAACAGCATCGCTGCGGTGCAGGCCGGCTGCAGCCACGTGCAGGGCACCATCAACGGCTACGGCGAACGCACCGGCAATACCGACCTCTGTGTTATCATTCCCAACCTGGAGTTGAAGCTGGGGATGCGGTGTCTGCCCGAGGGTAATCTGGCTCAACTGACGGAACTGGCTCATTTCACCAGCGAGATCGCCAACCTCCCACCGGACAACCGCCAGCCTTATGTGGGAACGTCTGCTTTTGCGCATAAGGGCGGCATGCACGCCAACGCGGTGTTGAAGAATCCGACTTCATTTGAACACGTCGAGCCAGAGACAATCGGCAACGATCGCCGCATCCTGGTTTCGGACTCCTCGGGAAGCTCCACGATAGTCCACAAGCTGCAAAAGATCTGGCCCGATATCCAGCGCGATGATCCACTGGTCCGCGAGGTGCTTGACCGCATCAAGTACCTGGAAAAGGACGGATACGAGTTTGAGGCTGCCGAAGCCTCATTTGAACTGCTGGCAAAGCGGCTCAAGGAGGGCCTGATTCCGCCGTTCAATTTGCACGGCTACCGTGTTACCATGTACAAGGCCGATGAGAACAGCGAACCGTACTGCGAGGC
Source organism: Candidatus Zipacnadia bacterium (assembly GCA_029821145.1). GTDB lineage: Bacteria > Armatimonadota > Zipacnadia > Zipacnadales > UBA11051 > UBA11051. The sequence goes on along the minus strand of JALGTY010000072.1, from coordinate 15,731 downwards.
TACCGTCAAGGTCGGGGTGGAAGACAAAGATGTGCACACCGCCGGCGAAGGCACCGGGCCGGTCAATGCCCTGGATAACGCGCTGCGCAAGGCCCTGACGGAGCTCTTCCCGAAGCTGGCAGACTTCAGCCTCACCGACTATAAGGTGCGTGTTCTGCGGGCCGATGAGGGCACTGCGGCGGCCGTCAGAGTGCTCATAGAGACCTCCAATGGCGAAGAGAGCTGGGGCACCGTTGGCGTGCATGAGAACATCATCGAGGCAAGCTGGCAAGCTATCATCGACTCGCTGATCTACGGCTTGCTGAACAACGCCGATTGACCGCCGTTCCTGATGCGGCCGGGCACTGCGGGGCGAAAAACCATGAAATGGACGCGGTATTGTCCCGGTTGCGGCTATGCGATGTCGCACCTGGACGAAGTGTGCCCACGCTGCGGACTGGCGCCAGACGCCGAGCCAGCCGAGGCTAAGCACGTCGAGCCCGCCGCCTCACAGCCACTCCCATACGAAACCGCCGAAGCCAAGCCGAAGACGGTGGCACAACGGCCCCGCAGCGTGACTCCGCTGATAATCGGGATAGTATTCTTGCTGGTAATCGTAGGGTCTGGAGCGCTCTGCTATCTGCTGACGCGAGACGAAGTGCACACTCAGCCCGCTGCACAGCTTGGCCCCGGAGCCCTGACCGGAGCCCTGCCCCATCGCTCACACGACAGGGCACTTCCACCCGGGCGGTCGCTGCCCGCTTCCGGCTCGGAGATGGCACTGCCCCTGCCTTCAGGAATCGGAACGCTATTCGAGGCTCAGCCCAGCCCCCAGGTGACACCCACCATCGTGATGGCGAACCGGTCAGACGAGACGATATATGTAGCTTTCCGTGGCCCAGCAGCAGTCGCCAAGACTATGCCGCCGCATGGCACCATCGAATTTCAACTCCCACGGGGTACCTATTCGCTTGCCATGTGGTCTTCCAGCGTCGCACAGCAGCAGGGAACTGCGGTCTTCAGGGAACGCACCCGCTACACCAGCCAATGGTACATCATCCAGGTGGCCCCGTGGGAGGCCGGGGATCCGATACGCATGGGCGATATTGAATAGATGCAACTACTCATTTTGCGGCGTTAGAAGAGCGGACAGGTAATGCAGCAGGTAAGGGCTCGCGCCCAAAACTTTATCCTGGAGGACAGGCATCCCTGCCTGTCCATGCCGTTACTGTTCGGAGAGGCCTCGACAGGCTAGGAAGCCTGTCGTCCAGGAAGGCTAGCAAAAAGACCGTGCCACTCTAGGAAACCTGGAGGACAGGCATCCTCGCGTGCGCATTTCCTTTCCAGGCCACAAGGTGAGTAGTTACGAATAGACTGCAAGCGCTATCTATCAGGGAAGGCGACCAATGGGCGAAGAATTCGACGTTCAGCAAGCCTTGGGACTTACACGCGAACTGGTCAGCGAGACAGGCCGGCTGGCGAAGGAGAAGTTCGGCCTGACTGAGGCGCAAGAGAAGGCCGATGGCAGCCTGGTCACCGGGACCGACCGGATGATAGAGCGCATCATCCGCGAGCGCCTGCAACGCCACTATCCCGACCACGCCGTCTATGGCGAGGAGGACGGACTGACCGGCCCGCAGGATTCTCCATTCTTGTGGCTGATTGACCCCATTGATGGCACCAACAATTTCGTCCGCGGTGTGCCGCTGTGGGGCGTCTCGCTCGGTCTTTTCTATGAAGGCATGCCCTGCCTCGGCGTCTTCGGGATGCCGTGCATTGAGCAGACCTTCTGGGCCGGAGACGGAACGGGTGCGCATTGCAACGACCAGCCGATTTCGGTTGCCCGAGGCGCTGAACTGGCGCACAATGACCTGCTTATCACCTCCGCGCCCAACATACCCGATTGGGACTACTCGGCTCCGATGAAGTACCGTAACGTCGGCTCCGCTGCGTATGGGATGGCCCTGGTTGCGGCGGGAAGCGCGATAGGCTTCATCAACGGCCACTGGCATTTGTGGGACGCCGGGGCGACATTGTGTCTGCTCAAAGAGGCCGGCGCAGTTGTGACCGACGTGAGAGGCAAATCCCTCTATGACATAACCGGCTGTGACTATGCGGCGCAGTGCCCGTGTATGATCGCCGCCTCGCCTGAATATCATAGCCTGTTGATGGAGCACGTAACACCAACTGCATAAACCCCGTCTTCGTGAGGGGGCTGGTCCCACAAGCACAGAAACATTGTAAGCACGAAAGGCGCATCTTCTTCCAGCTATGGACTACGAGGAACTCGCACAAGACATATTGAGTAAGGCGACAGGGCTTGAAGGCCTGGGGCCGATTGTAGCGAGCGTAGGCTTCTTTGTCCTGTTGGGCTTTCTGTCGCTGCGCGTGCTGAAGCAACTGCCCGACTTCGAACACAAAGCAGATATGGTGTGGGGTGCCAGGTGGTACTGGACTGTGTGGTTGGCCATCTGTGGCATAGTTTACGGTGCGGTGTACTATGGCCTGACGGCGACACCTTACTTGCTCACGACCCTACTGACGTCACCAGTTCTCTTCGGGCTACTGTTCTGGCTCTCTATGCGCTACCTGGACCACCAGAGCACCGGCGCTTTCTTTTGCATGAACGTGTTCAGCGCGCGAGTGCGAGGAAAAACGTTTGACTTCGAGGAGTGGCAGGAACGCCAGCGTCAATTGCCCACCAAGCAACGCATTATGCGAGCCAGTGTCGCGGTCGTCCAGATCGTGATTGCGGGATTCTATGTGTACGTTGTGCTTTCATGCTGCTATCCGCTGGACCAGTGCATGGTCGAAATGCACCGCGTTGACACATTCGGTCAGCAAGTTAAGGCGCAACTCCACTCCGAAAGCATAGAGGAATTCCACGCCTTTGCGCCATTCCCGAATCTGAAGCGTCTGCTCTCCACAGGCGGCGTGCAGCAGGCCTGGCTATCATTGAGCAAAACACTAGACCTGAGGACCAAGGCACCCAGGCCGCCTGACCGAAATTTCGACTACTACCACATCTTCATCAAGGTAACGCCCGGGACCAGCCAGGCCGAGGCAGAGGAGCTCCTGGCCCGCACACAGCAGGCACTAAGCGACGCAGGCGAGGACAACTACTGGAGAATCATCATCTGGAGCCGCGACAGCGCCGTGTCGGTCCGCGGCGTGTGGCCCTAAGGGAAATTGGGGACAGTAGAAGTGGGACTTGGAGAAGTAGGAATGAATGGGTGATTATCCCCAATCTAAGGGAGAGATCAACAATGCCTCCGAAGATACAAGCCGCCCCGGGAGCTACCTGCCTCGGAGTGCTCAAACATCCGGCCATCGGTATCCGCATCCCAGAGCTTTTTCTCCCCGGTATTCTAGGCGCCTACAAGCAGCGCAATGTGGCCGGCGAACTGATGCTGTCGTTTGGGCGTGAGACCGCGCCGGAAAAGGTAATCAGGGCCAAGCCGGGCGTCTGGGAGATAACCCGCGGCCATACCGGCACCTCCATCAAGAAGTATATGACCCTCGGGGCGCGCGAGGCGCAAAAGGCCGGGGTTACCGTGGAGATCGAGGCCGACCATCTCATTGTTATCGGTTCATCCACAGCGGCTGTCCAGCGCATCGCCGGCTACCATGCTGAGGCCCGTATCAGCCCCGAGGAGTTGAAGAAGTCGCTTGAGTACAACAGGATGGCGGTTGACGAGGCGGTGGCGACCGGCCTGGTCGGTTGCTTCACTACCGACACCTCGGACCTTTTCTGGCTGGAGGCCGACAGACTCAGTGACGACCGGGTGCGTCGCCTGTTCGCGGAGCGGTTCAAACCCGAGGCGGCCAAGAAGCTGCTGAGACGCTACCGCACCAAGCGCACCTTCCGCGCACCGGGCGGCAAGAGCGTCAGCGTGACCATCAGCCCGCTGCAAGCCATGCGGATGGCGCTGAAGTTCCACCACAGCCTCAAGATTAACGCTCAGGTTTACCGCTACTGCAAGAAGAAGCTGGGCCGCAAGCCGTTCAGCTTCGAGATCTCCCTGGATGAGACCGCCGATACGACCAGCCCCAGAGAGACGCTATTTTACCTGACCGAGTGGAAGGCTATGGGCCTGCCATGCCACTACTTCGCTCCCAACATAGGCTTCGAGAAGCGCGCCGACTATAAGGGCGATATGACAGAACTCGAAAAGCGCACGCGCCAGCACCATGCCATCGCCCAGAGTGTGTCGGGTGCTCTGCTGTCCATTCACTCCGGGTCCGGCACCACGCCCTACAGCGGCAAGGGCAAGAATACCTATGAGGCGATTCTAGCTGCTACGGGAGGTCAGGTGAAGTACAAAATCAGCGGGGTGTACTATGAACTGCTGTTGGAGCTTCTGGCCGCTTTGCCGCCACGCAGCGAGGGCCGCAAACTCTACAACCACATATTCGATGCTGTGCTTAAACTCGTGAAGGCTGAGGTCAGGCAAGGCGGGCCGCTCGCTCAGCCACTGCTGATTCAACAACTCAACAAGTACGCTAGGCAGGTCGCCAGAAACCCCAAGAAGAAGCGCGATTCCCGCGCTGATTTCTTCCGCTTCAACTCGTACCTGGCCCTCAACATGCGCGATGGGAAGGGCAAACGCTACTTCCGGGATGCTCTGGTTCAATACGTGAAGGGCGACAAGGTGTTTCGTGCGCAGTTCGACGAGCAGGTTAAGGCACTCACACTGCGGCTGATTGACGGCATGCACTTCGCGGATAACCTGTAAGAGAAAAAGGCTGCGTTCGCTGTTTCACGTGGTCTTACTTCTTCCGCTCATAGGGCTGAAGCTTGCTGTCCACAAAGTGCTTCTGGAAGACCGGGTAATTGGGCAGGCCCTCAGGCAATTCCACAGCCGCACCCGAGACTAGAGGCATGGCATATTCGATGAACTCATCGGTGACGCCGTTTTGCTCCTCGTTGATCCAGTCCTCCGGCACTTCCTTGGTAACGTCGGCCACGCTCATCAGCGAGGTGGTCTCGGTCTCGAACTCGAAGGGATCGCTATTGAGCCGCTGAATAGTGATCATGATGTCGGTTTCACCTGCAACGGCGCGGTTGACGGCATCCTGGCCCACGGCATACGCCTCATCGCTATCCACCTTCGACATGCAGGGGCTGAAGGCGCGCTGCAGGTTGCCGAGCTTGTCGAAGCGGCAGCGCACACCGACGGTCTTTTCAACCATTTTTGCCAAGGCCTCCGCGACGCCGCCGAGCCGCGCATGGCCGAACTCGTCGAGCTCTTCCGAGGTGGTAGCGACTTCGCTCTCGCCGAAATTGAAGCCCTCCGACACGGCCACCACCAGATAGCCGTACTCGTCATAGACGTCCTGACAATCGGCCACGAACTTATCGGGGTCAACGGTCACTTCCGGCAGATAGACCAGATGCGGGCCCATCCAGTCCTCGCGCCGTCCGCACTGCGTCGCGCCGGTCAGCCAGCCGGCGTCGCGGCCCATGACTTCGAGCACCTCGGCGTTGCCGAAAGCCATGGCATCGCGAGCGGCACACTGCACGGCCCATGCCGCATAGCGACCGGCGCTGCCAAAACCCGGGCAGTTGTCAGTGATCGCCAGGTCGTTGTCAATGGTCTTGGGGATGCCGATTACCTGCATATCCCAGTCGCTGCCCTTGGCCAGCTCAGAAATCAGGTGGCACACAAGCTGCGAGTCGTTGCCGCCGTTGTAGAAGAAGTAGCGGATGTCGTGCGCCTTGAAGACCTCCATGCACCTGTTGAGGTCTTCCTCCGTCGCCTTGAGCCGGCAAGTGCCCAGTGCCGCCGATGGTGTGTAGCGCATCTTTCGAATCAGATCATCGTCTTCGCGAAACAGGTCAATCATCTGCTCGTTGAGCACACCGGTCAGGCCGTGGACAGCGCCGAAGAAGCGGTCAATTTCCGAATGCTTTTCGGCAGCCTCAATCGCCCCGACCAAGGATGCGTTGATGACGATCGTGGGGCCGCCGGACTGCCCGATTAGTGCATTGCCTTGCAGAGACATGTAGTGTCACCCTCCCGTGCGGATACGAAATCATTCTGCGTGCATTTGACTCTCTAGCGGGCGAGTATAGCACAGCCAGCGCCACGCTGCAAAACGCAACAGGGCCGCAGCACATTGGCTGTGGCCCTGAGAATTATGGAGGCGGCAACCGGACTCGAACCGGTGAATAGCGGTTTTGCAGACCGCTGCCTTAGCCTCTTGGCTATGCCGCCGGAAAATACCTGGAGCGGGAGACGAGGATCGAACTCGCGACCTTCACCTTGGCAAGGTGGTGCTCTACCAGCTGAGCTACTCCCGCTCTATCGGCACAGCAATTGTCTTTCTGGAGCGGGAAACGGGGATCGAACCCGCGACCCTCAGCTTGGGAAGCTGATGCTCTACCAACTGAGCTATTCCCGCTTGTGGTGGGCGGTAGAGGACTCGAACCTCCGACATCTTCTGCGTGAGAGAAGCGCTCTTCCAGCTGAGCTAACCGCCCGTAATGCTATCAAGGTTGGTGCCGAGGGCGGGATTCGAACCCGCACAACCGATTAGGTCACTAGCCCCTCAAGCTAGCGTGTCTGCCAATTCCACCACCTCGGCATCTGCAATTATTATACCCAGCGCACCACCGCTTGTCAAACCGATGCACGGCAATGCTATACCACGTCAGGTGTCGAATATCACCTGGGTGCGCAAGCCGCTGGACGTGTGCTCGATTTCAAGATTGTGGTACGTGACGGCCTTTATCAAGCCGTTGATATGTGCCTCAGCGGCAGCCATTTCTACGACGCCAATGGTGAGGCTTACATGTGCCTCATCTTGTGACAGCAACCGCACGGTAACTGGCATCAGGCCTTCATCTTCCGTCAGATAGAGGATTTCAGAAAGCGCGTCATGCAGCAGTACTTCAGGGCCCTCGGCCATCACGGAGATATGGACTTGACGCACGGGGCTGAGCTGCCCAGGCTCTACCAGCAGTTCGATGAGTCCGCGGGCAGCTTGAACAATAAGCTCTCCGAGGTCCGGAGCCCACACCTCGATTGCCTTATCGGCGGTATGATCAATTGTGCGGTAGCCTGCTTCCACGGCAACGAGTATAGACCTGTGCTCAGGCAGATGTAAAGAAGCTGTTTGAATAAGTCGCCGAAAGTAGGTATTTCCAACACAACATGGAAATGAAATGCGTACGACGAAGCGTCCTCAGAGCATGATCACGTGAGAGGAGTGAGGCATCGTGACAAGCGCGCAGCAGTTTCCCGAGTGCCGGGCTTTGACGAAGGGGCCCAAGTATCACTATTTCGGCTATTACGACAAGTTCCCCTATGACATCACCGGCAAGTATCTCGTGGCGCTGGAAACCGATTTCATGGATCGGCCACCGACGCCTGATGATGCGGCAAGAATCGGGCTGGTTGATCTGGAAGGCGACGGCCAATTCGAGCCCGTTGCCGAAACCTACGCCTGGAACTGGCAGCAGAGCACGCACCTGCAATGGCTGGCCACTGCGCCGGACCGCGAGATCATCTACAACATCCGCGAGGGTGACAAGTACGTGGCCTGTATCCATGACGTAAAAAGCGGTGAAAAGCGCCTACTGCCGCGGCCAATTTACGCAGTGAGCCGCAGTGGCAAGGAGGCGGTGTCGGTCAATTTCTCGCGCATTCACGCCTGCCGCCCCGGCTACGGGTACAACGGGATCCCCGACCCCTGGGCCGACGACATCCATTCGGAGGAAGACGGCATCTACTGGATGGATCTGGAAACCGGCGAGACCAAATTCACCATATCGCTGGGGCAGATTGCAGCTATCGAACCGGATGAGACGACTGAGCAGGGGAAACACTGGTTCAACCACTTGCAATTCTCCACCGATGATTCGCGGTTCCTTTTCCTGCACCGGTGGCACTACATACTCCCAGACGGCCGGCGGACGTGGTACACGCGCTTGTTCACGGCCAATCCCGACGGCTCCGCGGTCTATTTGCTGAATAAGGACGACATGACCTCGCACTTTGACTGGAAAAGCGGGAACGAGGTTCTGGCCTGGGCGCGGCAGTTCGACATCGGCGAGTATTTCTTCCTGTTCGCCGACCAGACCCACGAAGTCGAAATCATCGGGAAAGATGTATTGACCTGCGATGGCCATTGCTCGTATTCACCCGATGGGCGCTTCATTCTCACTGACACTTATCCAGAGGGCGATGAGCATCTGCGGACGCTGATACTCTACAACAACGAGACCGGGCAGCGTACTGACATCGGCCGCTTCTATTCGCCGCCGGAACTGCAGGGCGAGATCCGCTGCGACCTACATCCGCGGTGGAATCGCGACGGTACCAAGGTGTGCTTTGACTCGATGCATGAGGGCCCGCGACAGATTTATGAAATTGATGTTTCTGATATTGTTTCGACTTAGTTGTATTCCAATGCAGGTATTTGCCCCATCGGGCAGCGAATACTAGTTCGAATCCCGCTACAAACTGGGAAGCTCACAAACGGATTGGAGGAAGTATTATGAAATCCTCTGGGAAAAGGTTGTCGCTCGTAGCAGTCGTTGTACTCGGCCTTCTGCTCGGCGACTTCGCTCAGATCGCGGTGGCTCAGGATGAACCCCCGACACAGCCTGAGCCGCCGGCTCCGGCCGTACGGGTGAACTCCGCCGAAATCACCGTTGCTCAAGTCGAAGAGGCACTGCCCAAAGGTTTTGCAGGGCCGGCGCTGAAGCAGCTTATTGACCGCGAACTCGTGCGCCAGGAGGCAGCCAGGCTCAACGTGGCAGTGACCGAGCAGCAGATAGCGGCTTATATCACAGCCGGCGAGACGCAGATGCCTACTCTGCGCAGAGCCGGTCGAGAGGGCCTCAGCGTCCAGGCACTCAAGGCGCAAAGTGCATATAGGGCGTTGCTGCACAAGCTGATGAGCCAGTTCCGCACCAGGCTCATCGAGCGCGAGGCCAAGGCCTACTACGAGGCCAACAAGTCCAAGTTCTCAGCCGGCCCTCAGGTCCATATCCATGAACTGGTCACGACTGACATCAAGCAAGCGTACGTGGCTACAGAACGGATCAAGAGTGGCGAGGCATTCGCCAAGGTCGCGGCCGAGCTCTCGATGGAAAACAAGGAATCCGGCGGCGACCTGGGATGGATGGCACCGGAAGATTATCACCTGGCAGACGAGATAGCGACGATGGGCGCCGGCGAGGTGAGCACACCCCTTGCCGAAGGTGACAAGTACTACATTGTTTACGTCAACGAAAGGGCCGACGACAAACCTGCTACTTTCGAGCAGGCAAAGGATGAACTGCTCGCGCTGTTGGCCAGCACCACGAGGATGAATTTCTCCGAGGACGAATATCTGGAACTGCTGGCGCGCCGCGCTAGTATTAAGGTAACTCACCAGCCGCTCCAGTACCTCAACGCGTACTACAATGATCTCAAACGCATCCGTGTATGCGTCGGAGGCAAAGAGGTGAAGCTGCCCACCGCGCTCGTCCGGCTGAAGTCCGGCCATCTGCTGATTCCCCTCAAGCCGGTGTTGCAGCAGATGGAAACCACATTGAGCTGGATCCACCAGACCCAGTCACTGGTGGCACGCAACAGGCTGGGCAAGGTGACGGTGAGCGTCGCCTCGAAGCTTGCTCAAGTGGGTCTGGTCGAGACGAGCGAGATCGAGATGAGCGAGGCACCGCAATTGCGCGAAGGCGTGCTATTCGGCTCGCCGAGAGTCATAATCGAGGCGCTCGGGGGAAGCATATATTGGGACGGTGTGCGCAATTTGCTGGAGATCACGCCGCCGACGTATCCAGAAGATACCACCGGCGGCCTGCAACTGGAGCCGTAGATGAAGAATGTCGAATCATGCAAGAGCAGGGCGGCGCCGATGGCCGCTCTGCTCTTTTTGTGGGTTGAGTTACGGCGGCTCTATTGAGCAGGTAATTGCAAACCAGCAGGGAAACAATCAATGACCGGTCGTAGTCGGCCAGTTCCCCACAGCCTGCCTATGTTCAGGAGCCAGATTTGCCAGACCAGCAGCCTGCCAATCTGTCCGACCAAGTCCTCAAGGTGCTTCACGAACGCCCGGACGAATGTGCGTACTGGACACTCACCCGGACGCAGAAGATGCTGCTCGCGGCGGTCCTGTTTGTTGCCGCTGTGCTGGCGGTGTTTCACGGTTACCTCCTACTGCTGGTATTGAATGCGCTGGCCATCATCTTCTATATCATCCATTCGATGTACAAGTTCTGGCTTGTATGGCGGTCACTGGAGCATAAGCGGGAGCTTGCCTACACGCCCCAGGAGCTGGCAGCCCTCGACGAACAGCAGCTCCCCACCTATACGATCCTGGTGCCGCTTTATCGCGAGGCCGAGGTCCTGCCTAACCTCGTGGCATGTTTGTCCAAACTGGATTACCCGACGGACAAGCTGCATATTATGCTGCTGATCGAGGAAGATGACGCCGAGACGAAAGAGGCGTGCGACAGTCTGGAGTTGCCAACGCATTTTCATCCCATTATCGTCCCTCACAGCGAGCCCAAGACCAAACCGAAGGCGTGTAACTACGGGCTTTACGCCTCCGAAAGCGACTTGCTGGTTATCTACGATGCCGAAGATCGGCCGGAGCCGGATCAATTGAAGAAGGCCGTGGCTGCCTTCGCAGAGCTGCCTGATAATGTCATCTGCTTGCAGGCGAAGCTTAACTATTACAATCAGCGCCATAATCTGCTGACGCGCTGGTTCACCTCAGAGTACTCGGTATGGTTCGACTTGTTCTTACCGGGCCTGACTTCCGCGAAAGCGCCGATCCCGCTGGGTGGGACCTCAAACCACTTCAAGGCAGGCCCGCTGAAGGAACTCGGCGGCTGGGACCCCTTCAATGTCACTGAAGATTGCGACCTGGGCATCCGGATGCACAAGCACGGCTCTTACACCGCCATGATCGATTCGACGACATGGGAAGAGGCCAATGGCGAGCTTTTCTCCTGGCTCCGACAGCGCTCCCGGTGGGTCAAGGGCTACATGCAGACATACCTCGTGCACATGCGCCGCCCGCTGCAGTTGCTCCGCCAGCTAGGACCCAGCGGCTTCTTCGCCTTCCAGATGACCATCGGCGGCTCGCTGCTGTGCTTTTTTCTCAACCCCATCTACTGGCTCATGACCGCGATGTGGTTCTCGATGCAGCCGGAGATTATCTCGGCGATCTTCCCGCCGGTGATATTCGCCCTCGGCACTTTCTGCCTGTTCATCGGCAATTTCGTGTTCGTCTATCTGGCGGTCGCCGGTTGCGCCAATCGTCAGTATTACGACCTCATAAAATATGCCGTGCTGACGCCGGCCTACTGGCTGCTGATGAGCATTGGGGCCTACAAGGCTCTGGTGCAGCTAATCCACCGGCCCCACTACTGGGAGAAGACGGACCACGGCCGGTTCGGAGGGGGTGTGCCTGTTGGCTGACACGGGCCGACAGTGCAAACTCATTTCATCCTGGCACCGGGTCGAGTGTTTGCTCATATTCGGGTTGACCTACTGTCTCGTGCAACGTTTGGGTCTGACTGCGCTCGTGTCTCATCAACTGGTCAACTGGGACGGGCTTTCCGCGCTGGCTCACGCATTTGACGTCCTGTACCGGGAGCCGGCCATCAATCTCGCCTTAATCGGCTTTGTGGAGCCGCCTGCGCCGGCCTTGCTCTACTTGCCACTAGCTGCTCTGTTCCCCACTTTGGCCCAGAGCGGCTTCGTCACAGCCATCTTCGGGGCGATAATCCTCGGCCTGTCCGCAGTTCTCCTCAATACGCTGGGACGACGCCTCGGCTTACCATGGTGGCTGCGCTACCCGCTTGTGGCCATAGTGGTATTGCACCCCGTCTCCCTCAGTTATGCTGCACTCGGCTCTCCGATGACACTGCTTCTGTTTGCCATCCTGGGGATGACCAAGAGCCTTGCCGCGTGGGGTGAAGAGCAACACCTGCGCGACCTCATCGGCTGTTCGCTCTATGCCACGGTTGCGCTACTGACCCGGTATGAGGCGGTGTTCGTAGTGGCCGCAGCGGCCCTCTATATAGGCGCACGCTGCGCAATGAGCAAGTCGGACCGCTACAGCCGCGTCGAGGGTACACTGATTGCGTTCCTGCTGCCGATAGTGTATTTCGGCGGTCTGTGGATCGGAGCCAACTGGCTTATCATGGGCGACCCGTGGCACTCCCTGGCCGCGACCTTCGCCGGCGCTGGTGCTGCGGGCGAAGAGTGGGCATCAGCCGTGCTTCTGCTGCCGCTGCTCATCTTCCCATTCTCCTATGCACTGGCCTATCATGAACTGCGACTGCTTGGCCCGTGGCGTGGAGGTGCTGCAGCAGCCCTCCTGATGGTCGCCGCCGTAGCCATGCCGCTGCTCTGGCCGCGGCTCTACGCAGGCCTCGGCGACGGAGCCTCATGGTGGTCGCCACTGGCAAGTGTAAGTGTGACCGTGCTTGCGGCAAGTCTGGTCCTGACGATGGTGATAGCCGCCAGATATCTCAACGAACCCGAAAGCAGGAAGCAGATGCACCGGCCTCTGGCGGGTACCATGGTACTAGCTGTCGCCGCTGTCGTCGTACTAGTCCCAATGCGCCATATGGGGGCCACGTTGCCGACAAGTGCCGGAGATGCCCTGAAGGGATATGTCGCCTTCGCTCACTCGGCTGTGGCCGAACAGCGGGCCGCGCCGCATGTGGCCGTCGAGCTACACAGGGGCAGACAGGTTGTTATTGCCGGCTGGCCGGGCTTTGCCATAGCGCTTTTCTCGGGGGAAGCCGGCCGCGTCACGGTGCTGCCTGAAGTGAAGCCCGATGAGAAAGTCGCCCACACCTTGCGCCCGGGTGACTTGCTCGTATTGCTGAAAGGCAGGGACGAGTGGGACGCCGCGCTGGGCGATTACGCAACCAAGCCGGAGTGGGTCGCCGGACAATGGCAGGGCCTGCGGATCATAATGAAGAACTGAAAAAGCGGACATAATGAAGGAAAGCAATCCAGGCCGACGAATAATATTCTTGTCCGCGCCGCCTGGTTCGGAAGTTCAACACAACTTGTGGAAAAAGGCTCTGTCCTCTTTTCCCAAGCAACAGACTATTCGGAGGTGTCGTTGATGAGTATAAAATGGGGAGTTATCGGTGCAGGCGGTATTGCCGACCGCAGGACCATACCCGAGGGCATCGTCGGCGCCGAAAAAGCCGAGTTGGTTGCAGTCCAGGACATAGACGCCCAGCGTATTGAGGAAGTGGCCGCCAAGTATGGCGTAACCAAATACGACACAGAGTACGACCTGCTCAGTGACGACAACGTTCAGGCCGTCTATATTGCCACTCCCAACCAACTCCACCACGGGCAGGTGCTGGCGGCTGCGGCTGCCGGCAAGGACGTGCTGTGCGAAAAGCCGCTGGCGCTTACGCTGGCAGACTCCGAAGAGATGGTCGAGGCCTGTCGGGATGCCGGAGTCAAGCTGGGCATCAACTTCATGATGCGCTTTCACGCCTGTCACACCGCGATTAAGGCCATCATTGAGGCCGGCGATCTCGGCACCTTGGTCATGGGCCGCGCGGAGCTGACCTGTTGGTATCCTCCCATTCCCGGCGCATTCCGCCAAAACCCCGCGCTGGGCGGCGGCGGTGCATTTGCCGACATGGGCAACCACTGCGTTGACTTGTTGGAGATGTTGTTCGGACGCACCGAGCGGGTAAGCTGCTTCATCGGCAACCTCGTACAGGACTATCCTGCTGAGGACACTGCGGTGGCCCTGCTGGAGTTCGAGAGCGGAGCCAAGGGTGTAGTTGACGCTCTGTTCAATGTGCCGGACGTAGCTGCCCACAACGCCCTCGAAGTCTATGGCTCGAAGGGTTCGGTCGTCTCCTTCGGCACTATCGGCCAGGAGTCGGGTGGCTCAATGACCGCTGTCCTGGAGACCGGCGACAAGGAGTACGACGCGGCCCAGGCGCGCGACGAAGACCCCTCGCAGGTAATCGAGCCGGAGCCGGTCAACATCTATGCCGCCCATATCAACGCCTTCTGCGAGGCCATAGAGAACGACACCGATCCGCCTATCACCGGCGAGGACGGCATCTGGAACCACAAGGTCATCGAGGCCTGCTACAAATCCGCTCAGACCGGCGAAGCGGTGGACATAGAGTAACGAACCTGAGCACAACGCGCCTATGTAACGCGTAGCGCGGCCCGAGCTTTGCACAACGTGCAAGGCTCGGGTGAGGACGCAACAGTGTCCTCAGCTTCCAGCCCGCGAATGCCGTACAATTCATGCCGCATGTGCAAAAAGGAGCAGCACAAATGCCTACTGCAGTGACCTTTGGTGAAATAATGCTGCGGCTCAAGCCGCCCGAGTTCCTCCGCTTCAACCAGACCAATGTCATGGAGGCCACCTATGGTGGCGGCGAGGCTAACGTCGCCGTCAGCCTGGCCAACTTCGGCGTAGATGCCCGCTTCGTCACCGCACTGCCTGACAATCTCATCGGTGACGCCTGCCTCAACTCCATCCGACAGTACGGTGTAGATACCAGCCACATCGTCCGGCAGGGCGAGCGCCTGGGCATTTACTTCCTTGAAGCCGGCGCGGTTCAGCGGCCCTCCAAGGTCATCTATGACCGCGCCAACTCAGCCGTTTCCCAGGTCAAACCCGGCGACCTGGACTGGGAGGCCGCTTTCGACGGCGCGGACTGGTTCCACTGGACCGGCATTACTCCCGCCATATCGGAGGCAGCAGCCGCTGTGGTCAAGGAGGCGCTGGAGGTCGCTAAGGCCAAGGGCCTCAATATCTCCGCTGACCTCAACTATCGCAAGAACCTCTGGAAATGGGGCAAGACCGCCGGCGAGGTCATGCCGGAGCTGGTCGAGTACATTGATGTCGCAGTGGGCAACGAAGAGGACGCCGACAAGGTATTCGGCATCGCCGCCCCCGGAGCAGATGTGGAGGGCGGCCATGTCGAGGCGGATTCCTACCGCTATGTCGGCGAGAAGCTGATGGAGCGCTTCCCCAATCTCAGCACCGTGTGCATCACCCTGCGCGGCAGCATCAGCGCCTCCCACAACACCTGGAGCGGCGTGCTGTATGACGGCAGCGACATGTATGTCGGCCCGGAATACGACATCACCCACATCGTTGATCGCGTGGGCGGTGGCGACAGCTTCGCAGCCGGCATGATCTACTCGATGCTTTCCGGCAATAGACCGCAGGAGGTTGTGGACTTCGCTGTCTCAGCAAGCTGCCTCAAGCACTCCATCCACGGCGACCCCAATATGGTCAGTGTGGCCGAGGTGGAGCATCTGATGGAATCAGGCGGTTCCGGCCGCGTGCAGCGCTAGGTATCACCATGCGCAACTGACATGAAAAGGAGACCTGAGTCAGGTCTCCTTTTTTTGTGACACAACCCGGCGCGAATTGCAGGCACCCTGCGACCTTCCGAGGAAACCTAGCGCACAACCCACTCGCACACCACCGCATCATCCAGGAGCGTATGCACAATGAGGCCGCAGCCATGGCGCATTTCTTTCGTCCCCGGCTCGCATTTTGATCTCGGCTGGTGCGGCTCCGTCGCCTAGTAGATCTTCGCGCCGAGGGTGGCAGTGCAAAATCGGAGCTCGCCATGCCGATTAAGCACGGATGGGAGACCAATGCGCTCGAAGATAACCAGGCACCCCTGGCGGTTGAGGGCAGGAGTTTCACACTGCAATTGCGCCCACACGGCATCCACACTGTCCGTATCATCATGGAGGGTTGAAAATGAG
>JALGTY010000071.1 GCA_029821145.1 Candidatus Zipacnadia bacterium | reverse complement strand
TGGCGGCTACATTGTCTGCCCCGCTCACGCCTTCCAGCCTGACACTTCTCCTGAAAATGCAATGGCGATGTACGACGCGGCCCTGGCCTGGCGGTTCTGAATGCTCCCCAACAGCCATCAGATTCTGAGCTTTTCTTGCACCCACGGCAGACAAGGGCGAAACTGCCTCAGACAGGTAACTGTCTGAGGCAGTTCGACCTTATACATCTACCCAAGCCGTTGTGGCAGGGGTTACGGACCAGGCGATTGCGGCTTATGTGGTATTCAGCGGCAGCCGCAGCGTCGGCTGAGCCGGGACTTGCCCAGTGCAGCCCCACTAAGCGCTGGCGGCGGCTAATGTGAAAAGAGGTTCGCAAGAAATCTTGACATTCGAAACAAATTGTTCCATACTCAGGCGAAACGCCGCGAAGGTGACGCCCTGTATGACCCGCGTCGCCTCCCCCCCAAGCGTTAGATGTAACGAGCGGTAACAAGCCCCCCAACTGCAGCAATACATCGCAGCAATACCTCATGATGCCCGAAGACGGCAGGAGTACCGGCCGGAGTGTGCGGGATACGTGTCCGCAGCAAGTGCCGCCGACCTAAGCAATGTGAGCGGCGCAACTACGGCCATAGTCGTCAACCCGGGCTGCACTATTTGCGTTCTTCCGTGTTGTAGTGAGCAGAAGGAAATACTACGCCGCTGGCCAATCAGCAATATCATATGCAAGGCAGTACAAACTCAGAAGGGAAGTGGAGAGACATGCGACGGATCCTAGTAGTACTGTGTATCGTGACGCTGTTGCTGTCCGTAGTCGGCCTAAGTCTTGCCAAGCGTGGCGCAGTGAAGATCGCGCTGGAGCCCACGGTAGCGGCCCCGGCAGGCGCCTCCGGGTTTGTCATTATCAACGCGCCGGACAACAGGGGCCGCTACGAGGTCCTTATCCAGGTGCGCGGCTTGGAGGGAGGGCAATGGGTCGCTCTCGGCGTTGGTACTGGCTATCGCGTAAGCGAATTCCAGTGCAACAAGAAGGGCAATGGTCATGACAAGGTCAAGCTTGACGAAATCGGCACGACGATTAACGTTAAGGCCCTCGACGGCCCTGGCGGTAATGGCCCCACAGTATTCACCGCGGCCATTCCCGAGTAGTCTTGGCCGGCGCAACTAGTATGTGAACTAGCCTCAAGCAGAAAGGGTTGCCTCCCAGGCAACCCTTTCTATTTCTGCACCACAGTATCCACCCCAGTCTTTACCAAAACTCGCATCGCTGGAGTGGAAGCGGGCCATGCGCAACAATGATTGCATGAAGTGGCAAGACTGCCTCAGACACCTGACTGTCTGAGGCAGTTCGCACCTGCAGATCTGGACGAGCGATTGTGGCTTATGTGGTATTCAGCGGCAGCCGCAGAGTCGGCTGAACCGGGACTTGCCCAGTGCAGCCCTGCGCTGCTCCCGCCGCCAACTTGTGGGCAATGAAGTACTCCCCTGACTGAGCCAGTTTGACCTTGGCGTAACGGAACCGGTTGAACAGGGCCCGCACCTGCAGGTTCTTAGACAACAGCTCCGCAGGGACTTCCTCTTCCTTATTCAGTTGTGAGACTACCGACGCCACGTCGCAGTACACCGTCATTGCATGCGATCCTGACTCGCGTGCGGTCAGCAGTGCCTCGGAAATTGCTTCATATGCTGCTGCTTCCAGCGGGGTGTCTTGTTTGCTGTAGCTGGTAGAGTAAACAGTGTCCCGTTGCTGATCGCGCAAAATGACGGCGATGCCGGTTCGGCCACAGTCGGCGGCTTCCACGGCGCTGACCAGGGCGTGGGTAGGTATTCCAGCACGCTGATCGGTCATTTCGCACCTCCCAGGTACATTGCTTACCAGCTTGACAAGGAACGCTACGTCTCATCTGCGACTATTCTTATTATACCGCAAATCAAGGCCCAATCAAACTATTTTGTATAGAGTTGTATAAAGTAATAGGCCCAAAGCTAAACAGCGACAGGAGTGATGCAGGACTGACTACATGGTAGTTTGGCATTGCCGAAAAGTATTTTGCCGCAGGCGCGGTGTTGGCACATGACTTGCAGTATCTGTGGGCGTAGTCTTTGCGTTAGCCTTAATGGCTCGCAAGACTTCGCTTCTCCCACCCAGGTGCGGGCCCGGGGTCATCAACAACCTCGGGCCCCTAACTTTGTCCCCTTCGAGTTATCTGCACAGCCGAGGATCTCTCGTCCCACCGCGATCTACCTAGAAAGCCTGGCCTACGCGCGATGATCAAGAGGGCCGCTGTCAGTGTCAGCTCTGGGCGTCCATCAGGGCGATGAAGTCGTTGAACAGGTAGTCTGAGTCATGCGGGCCGGGGCCGGCCTCGGGGTGGTACTGGACGGAAAACATCGGCAACTGCTTGTGCCGCATCCCCTCAAGGGTGTCGTCGTTGAGATTGATGTGAGTGATTTCGACATCAGTGTCGGGGAGGCTGTCGAGGTCAACGCAAAAGCCGTGGTTCTGCGTGGTTATCTCCACCTGCCCGGTGCTGAGGTTCTTGACCGGGTGATTGCAGCCGCGGTGACCGAACTTGAGCTTAAAGGTTGTTCCACCCAGCGCCCACCCCAATATCTGGTGGCCCAGGCAAATCCCGAACACCGACACTTTGCCGAGCACTCCCCGCGCGGTCTGTATCACATAATCGAGGGCTTCGGGATCGCCCGGCCCATTGGAAAACACCACGCCGTCCGGATTCCAGCTCAGCACCTGCTCGGCTGTGGCGTCGGCCGGCACGGTAATGACCTCGCAACCTCGGCTGTACAGGTGGCGGAGAATGTTCTGCTTCACGCCGCAGTCTATGACCACGACGAGGTAGTGGCGGTGGGGTTGGTAGGGCTGGCCATCGAATGAGACCGCCTGCGGCTGGCGGCTGGGCTCGCCGGCAACATCAAGCTGCAACTGCCGATCCGGTACGGGGGTCGCCTCATCATAACTCTCACCGATCCACCGGCGGGGCGAGCTGCAAGTCACGTCCATGACGTAGTCAGAACCCTCCATTGATGGAGCATCCTTGGCCGCTTGTACAGCTTCTTGCGGATCCGTCATGTCCGTCGTGATGACGCCGTTCTGCGCCCCGTAGGTGCGCAGGTGCCTGGTCAGCATACGGGTGTCAATACCCTCAATACCAGCGATGTTATTGTCGCTCAGGTACTCCTCGAGGCTCATGGTAGCGCGCCAGTTGCTCGGTAGCAGCGAGTTCTCCCGCACCACAAAACCCTCCACCCACGGCCGCCACGACTCCATATCCTCGGGGTTGATGCCGTAGTTGCCCATCTGGGTGTAGGTCATGGTCACAATCTGGCCGCGGTATGACGGATCGGTCAGGACCTCCTGATAGCCGGTCATGCCGGTGTTGAAAACCACCTCGCCGGTGGTCGTCCCCTCAGCGCCGAATGAACAACCCTCAAATACGGTGCCGTCTTCCAGAGCCAGTATCGCCTTTTTCATCTACATCCTATCCTCATGCGGGGATTTCTACGATCGTTGCCAGTTTTCTCCGGGGGGCGGAGATAGTCCTTTGTCAGTGGACTGGTTTGCCTGCAGCGGCACCGTGAAATATAGTGTCCCAGGACGCAAAGCTCTAGACCAGTAGCTCGCCCGCTCGGAACACAAATCTGCCGTCAACCACCGTGCCCCATACCTGACTCCGCAGCGTTTGTCCAGCAAACGGGGTCGCCCGGCCTTTTGACTCGAACCGCTCGGGGCGCACAGTCCATTGCACCTGCGGATCAATGATGGCGATGTCGGCCGGCTCGCCAGCGACCAGCCTGCCTGCCTCCAAGCCCAGCAACTGCGCCGGCGCGGCGGTGAACTTGTCAAGCAGCCACAGCCAGTCGGCCGGCGTCCGGGGCTTCAGTACTGTCGCCGTCGCCGCCAGCGATGTCTCCAGACCGACCAGACCCAACGGCGCCTCTTCGAGGCCCAATGCCTTCTCATCCAACGCATGTGGGGCGTGATCGGTCGCGATTATTGTGATGATGTCATTGCGTACTGCCGCGGCCATGGCGGTGTTGTCATCCACGGTGCGCAGAGGGGGATTGACCTTGGCATCGGCGCCGAATCTCAATATGGCGTCTTCGGTCACGGACAAGTAATGGGGCGCTGTCTCCATGCTCAGCCGGCCTGTCCAGGTCGGCAACGCCTCGGTCACCAGTTCGACTTCGTCCTTGGTCGCGATGTGAGCCAGGTGCAGGTAAGCTCCACAATCGTGCAGTCCAACCCATTCTGCGACTGCTTCGGCAGTCGCGCGCCTCGGCATCCCCGGCACCCCCAGCTTTGCGCTGAGTTCTCCTTCGTTGATGAGACCGTCTGCACTTATTGACTTGTCCTCAGGATGCGCGATGAATACGCAGCCCACCTCAGCGGCTTGCAGCAAGGCTTGCCGCTTCAGTTGACGGCTTTGCAGCGGAAAGGCGTCGTCGGTAATCGCCACACATCCGGCTTCCAACATACCGGTGAAGTCGGTGAGCTCGTCCTGCCCATGGCCTTTCGTCGCCGCGCCGAATGGATAGACCTTGCAGGCCGCCGTGTGGTTGATCCTGTCCACGAGCTCCCGCACGCGGTCTGGGGTGTCTATCGGAGGCGTGGTGTTGGACATGCAGCAGACCGACGTGAAGCCGCCGACAACGGCCGCGCGCGTGCCGGTGGCGATGGTCTCTTTGTGCGTTTGTCCCGGCTCGCGCAGGTGGACGTGGATGTCAACCAGCCCGGGAGCAACGAGCTTGCCGGCAACCTCAATGATCTCCCCCGCCGTGTCGCACTTCCCCGGTAGCGCGATATCCTGCACAACGCCCTGGGCCACTACTACGTCGGCCTGGGCAGCAAATCCGGCTGCCGGGTTGATAACAACTCCGCCTCTGAGTGTGAACTCCTCAGCCGACATGCGACGTCCTCTCACACAAACAGGACCCTCGCTGACCGGCCGGAGGGTCCTGGTGGTGTTCGCATATTCGCAAGGCTATTCCTCTACCTTCACATCCACATGGGCGGTCTGCGGCAGGCGACGCCCGGTGCGATCAGTTACAATAAGAGTCACTACATAAAAGCCCGGCTCCGGGAATGTCCAGGTTACTTGCTGTCCCAGAGTATCCTCGGCGATGCCATCCCAGTCATCGAAGTCCCAGCAATATTGGACGCGAGCGGAGCCCGGTTGCGCTTTGGCCTCGAATTGCACCGGCTTGTTCGCCTTGACTATCCGCTGCTGTCCGGCGTCCGCCACGAGCGGGTCGTCCTCAGCCACCAGCTTCACTGTGGCGACCCAGAACTTCTCCTGGGCATTGCCGAACAGGGCAATGTCCTGGAGCTTGGCTTCGGGGTCCTTGCCCTCACCGGCAAACTGTGCCAGCGGGATGACCATGGTGTACCAGTTCTCAAGGGCACCTTCGGCGTGGAGTATGTCAATGGCTCCGGAATCGAGCTGCCCCTTGTCAGTGACCATCAGTGCCCTGACTTTGGTGACCATAGGCGGTGGAGCCTCCTGGACGACCTCGCCGGGCTTCTCGCCTGGCACCCCTCCAGGCATTCCTCCGGGCATCGGCGGCTCCATACCCGGCTCTGGTGGCATGTCCGGGTGTCCTGGCGCTGGTGGCGGTGCACCCGGTGGCGCACCTGGCGGCCGAACTTCCCCGGGCGGGGGTGGCATTGCCTCCGGAGGCATTGGGCCCGGCATACCTTCGGGCCCCATTTCCGGGCCCATTTCAGGCCCCATTTGCCTCTCCGGCTCCTTTACTTCCTCCTGGTGAACCTTGACTATCAGCACCAGGAAGCTTTTCTCTGGATCGGTCAGGTATGCCGACATCGCCGCAGGGGTCTTCAGTTGCAGCCGAGCGCCCTCGTAGAAGCCCTTCGTCCCGACCTCCAGGACTTCGCGCTCGAGGTATGTCTCCTCCTCGGTAAGCTCCGCCGTGCCGGCTCCCCACGAGGCAGCGTCAACCTTGTTGAGGTTGCCGCTAAAGAGAACAAGCTCACGGTCTGCGTGGCAAACGGCCACCATGGCCAGGATTGCCAGCGCCAACGCGACTCGGACAAACAACTGGGAAAAGCGTGTCATGCTTCCACCCTCTTTGCCTGTCATAGGGTAAGGTGCACATCAGGTTGTTGTGTTGTTTTGATGCCCGCAGTGTCGAGATTGTTCCGCTCAAATCGGGCCTATTTACTATTATACCACAATTGCCGCCCGTGTTACACTGCTATCCCGCTGTTTTGGGCTTCGGCGTCACCTTTTGCCGGTCATTCTCTGAATGTAACCGGCCAGTTCATGGCCGCGCGCGAGGCACTGCAACATCACAGTGATGTGCCCCCTACCGGCGATGGTAAGACGGAACCCGTCGCCATAACCGTAAGTGTGAATGTGCACAATCTGCCCCCACGGATACCGCAGCGTCGGCAGCAGTATCCGGTAAACGGTCAGGCCCAGTTCGTCCGCTTCGTAGTGGCGCAACAGGCTCTCGATTACGTAGAACCAGGCCAGACCGCAGATGATCAGCTCTATGACCAGGTACGTCGAGCGCACGCCGCCCAGCACGGTGACATTGCCCATGTTGTTGATGGCCCGCATCCCAACCCAGTAAATGCCGGCAGTGACGCCAGTGAATAAGACCACAAATATGTAAGCCTTGTAGTTGGGCGGAAAGAGCTTCGATTGTTCTGGCGGTTGCTTGTCTGTCATCAGCAGATTGTGGTGCTACAGAAGGAATCTGCGGGCGACCTCGCTGTGCAGCAGAAAGCCCTTTTCAGGCGTGAGGCGCAAGACGCTATGGCTGTAGGTAGCAATCCCCTCAGCAGCCAGCGCTGAGATGGTGCCCTCATGCTCTTTCTCAAGGTCTATGTCGCAGTCTTGTGAAATCTGCCTGAGATCCACGCCCTCTATGGTGCGCAGTCCCAGCATGATCGTCTCGGCCGCCCAGTGCGGTTTGTCCAGCGTCTCCTCCGACGCAATGACATCTTCGCCCGCCGCCGCCGCATCACAGTACTCTTGCGGGTCGGCGACGTTGACGCTGCGTGTGCCGTCCAGGTAGCTGGCTGCCCCGGCGCCGCATCCCAGATACTGCTGGTTGCGCCAGTAGATGAGATTGTGCAGGCAGCGACGGCCCGGCCGGGCGAAGTTCGATATCTCGTACTGCTCGTAGCCGGCAGCCGCCAGCGTGCTCTGGCCCTGCTCGTAAAGGTCGGCATAGGTGTCATCATCGTGCGGCTGCAGTTGCCCGGCTGTGACCATCTCAAAAAGCGGCGTGTCCGCCTCGATCATCAGCCCGTAAGCGGATATGTGATCAGGCTGCAACGCGATGATGGCGGCCAGAGTGCCGGCCCAGGAGTCTGCGGTCTGGCCCGGAATTCCGTAGATGATGTCCACAGAGAGGTTGTCGAAGATGTCACGCGCAGTGGCTGCTGCAGCAAGTGCCGTATCGCTGTCGTGGCTGCGGCCCAGAATCTGCAGCTCTACATCCACCAGTGACTGCATCCCAAGGCTGATGCGGTTGAAGCCCGCCGCCCGCAGCGCGTCCAGTTTATCCGCATCAACCGTGTCGGGATTGGCCTCGCAGGTTATCTCTGCACCGGGATCGAGCTTGCCGGTGGAGGAAATGGTATCGAGCACCCGAGCGAGGTCGTCTGCGCTGTAAATCGTCGGCGTGCCGCCGCCGAAGAAAACGGTGGTGATGTGAAGCGCATCCGGCGTCGGGCTGGAAACTTGGCCGTCGGGACAATATGTCAGGCCCGACACGCGGCACTCCAATTGTTCAATAAGTGCCGCCAGGTATCGCTCCCGCAGTTCTGCAGGGGCGACCTGCGAATTGAAATCGCAGTAGTTGCACTTGCTTATGCAGAAGGGAAAATGGACGTAAAGCCCAAGCTGCACGGCAGACCCCTCAGTCAAGCTCCAGAATTGACATGAAGGCCTCCTGCGGGACCTCGACCGTCCCGACCTGTTTCATGCGCTTCTTGCCTTCCTTTTGCCGCTCCAGTAGCTTGCGCTTGCGGGTGACATCGCCGCCGTAGCATTTTTCCAGCACGTCCTTGCGCAGCGGCGCATTGCGAGTGGCGGCGATGACACGGCCGCCGATGGCTGCTTGTATGCGCACCTCAAACATCTGCCGAGGAATGGTTTTCTTCAGCTTGCGACAGATGCTGCGACCGCGCTGTTCGGCGAAAGTGCGATGGACGATGATCGCCAGCGCGTCCACCGGGTCGCCGTTGATGCGGATGTCCACCTTGACCAGCTTATCTTCCTGGAAGCCGGCGAACTCGTAGTCCAGAGTTGCATAGCCGCGCGTGACGGACTTGAGCCGGTCGAAATAATCAACGATTATCTCTGCAAGCGGTAGCATGTAGTGCAGCACAACGCGGTCGCCGTGCAGATACTCCATTTTGTCGAAAATGCCGCGCCGGTCTTCGGACAGCTTCATGCACGCGCCGACATACTTATGAGGCGTCATGATGCTCGCCTTGACTACCGGCTCCTCGATGGCCTCGAGCTTGTCTGGAGTTGGCAACAGCGCCGGGTTCTCAATCTCCCGGACCTCGCCATCATTGGTCAGCACGCGATAGACAACACTGGGCGCGGTAGCCACCAGGTCGAGGTCGTACTCCCGCTCCAGTCGCTCCTGCACGATCTCCATGTGCAGCAGGCCCAGAAATCCGCAGCGGAAACCAAAGCCCAGCGCCGCCGAGGTCTCCGGCTCGTAGCGAAAGGCGGCATCGTTGAGGCTGTACTTATCCAGCGCGTCCTTGGCCACGGCGTAATCTGCATTGTCGCTGGGATACAGGCCGCAAAACACCATGGCCTGGGGCTCGCGATATCCGGGGAGGGGATTGTCGGCGGGCGTTTTCGCCAGAGTTATGGTATCGCCGACGCGGCAGTCCTTGGTCTGCTTCATGCCGGCGATAACGTAGCCGACCTCGCCGACTGAAAGCGTATCCTTGGGCTGCATGTCGGGGGCGAAGACGCCGACCTCGTCCACCTCGAACTTGCTGCCATCGGACATCATCATGATGCGATCACCGGACTTGATGGTACCGTTGAATATCCGTACATAGGCAAGCGCGCCTCGGTGGGGGTCGAACTTGGAATCGAAGATAAGCGCCTGCAGGGGGCCATCCGCTTCGCCGACCGGAGCCGGGATGCGCTTGACTATGCCCTCCAGAAGCTCGTGGACGCCCTGGCCGCTCTTACCGCTGGTCAGCAGGGCCTCCGCAGGGTCGAAGCTAAAAGCGCTTTCCAGTTCTTCCAGCACCGGCTCCACGTCGAAGCTTGCCAGATCAGTCTTGTTGATGACCGGGATGATCGCCAGGCCAGCCTCCGTGGCCATGTACATATTGGCCACGGTCTGTGCTTCCACGCCCTGAGAGACGTCAACCAGCAGCAGCGCACCGTCGCAGGATTTCAGCGCCCGGCTCACCTCGTAGTTGAAATCAACATGGCCCGGCGTGTCAATCAGGTTGAGCACATACGTGTGGCCGTCGTCGGCAGCATATTCGAGCCGCACGGCGCTGGCCTTGATGGTGATGCCGCGCTCGCGCTCCAGGTCCATGTCATCGAGGACCTGGTCGCGCATTTCACGCTCGCCGATGGTGTGGCAGTGCTCCAGGATGCGGTCGGCCAACGTTGACTTGCCGTGGTCAATATGCGCCACTATCGAAAATGTTCGGATGTCTTGCTGCTTTATCTCTTGGGCCATAATACTAGCCTATCCGGTCCAGCAGCGGCTGGACGTACTCGGGCGAATAGCGAAGACAGCGGTAGGTGGAGCCGAGTCCGCCCTCCTCGTGCCACGGAAAGACGAAGTCCCACACAATTTCCTTGTCGGGCGTGACCTCAAACAGGTGACGCTTGCCGCCCTCACAGATCAGGGTGTTGCCGTTGGGCAGGCGCTGGGCACCTGAGATATACTTGCTGAGAAAGCTCTCCTGCGGTGTCCCGGTGTACTCCCACGCGATCGTCTCAGTCAGCGGGTTGAATTCAATAACCCGCGAGTAACCACGGAGGGTTCCGTTGTCGAAGATAAGAATGTTACCGTTTTGGAGCATGTGCGGCTTGTGCTGGCCATCGAGTTCTCCCGGGCCCCACGCCCAGACAATCTGGCCGCTTTCGCGCTCAATGACTCCAATGATGTCCACGCTGCGGTACGAGAAAATGATATTACCGGGCTTGAAGCGGGCCGGACTGCCCCCCGCCTGCTCCTTTTCGCATGTGGCGTTAGGTGGGATAACCTGGCAGGTATTGTTGTGCGCCCAGTCGAAAGCGAACTCGCTCGCTACACGGCGGCGGAAGTGCTCCCATCCCTCAGGGGGCAGCAGTTCTTCAAGCTCCCTCAGGTGCTCCTCGCCGTGCCACTCCCAGAGCAGCTCTCCGTCGCGAGCCACCTCGATGATGTACGGCTGACGCTTCAGCCCTGGACCGAGTTGCGGATACATGTTGTCGGTGATAGTGTGAATGACCAGGTTGCCATTGTCGAGCACTTGAAAGTCGTGATCCACGCGGCAGTGGTAGTACCAGACAACATTGCTTTCGGCATCGAGTTCACGGATTCCGGCCTGCTTGCTATCGGAGCGGTCATGCGTCGGGTAGAGCAGATTCCCGTCAGGCAGCAGGCGGCAGAATGACTGGAGAGGCGCCTGGGTGTGCCAACGGTGAACGGGCTCCCCGTGCATGTCAATGAGGTAGATCTTGCCGGTGCCGTCGGCGGCCAGAGAAGGGTCGTCGTAGCTTTCGCAGACGAGTGTGTAGCCATCGAAGCAGTGCTCAGGTTCGTAAGTTGTGACTCCATTCTCCATATTCCGTGTCCTCTGGTCGGACAGAGTGCAGGTTTCCTTGGCATATCAGAATGCGGCCGCACCTGCGTGGCGCGCCGCTTGCTCATCATAGTACGTTCTGCGAACTCGTCTGTAAGCCGACAGTCGTCAGCCGTGCCTCTCGTCTATGATGTTCAGATCCTACAGTCTCGTCCTTAGCGATGATCGTTGGTGCGGATTCCGTGTACGATCCAGCCATCGTACTCACGTCTGCTATGGAATTCCAGAGCCCGGATGCGGGGCCAGTACTGCTGCAGATGAGAATAGTCATGACCTGCTGGAATGCCACGCAAATGGTAGTCATACTGCGTGCCGTAGATGATGGAGCACAGATTATCGGCGATCTGCAATCCAGCGGTCAGTCTTGAATCTGCGAACAGAGGAGCTTCAACCAGCGGAGTAAGTGAACGCCCTGTTTCGTGTCCGAAAATGTAGGACAGGTAAGAAGTTCCGACCTGAAAGTCCCCACCTCGGGGTGTTTGGCATCGTGAGTCCATTATCATAATGCCATGGTCGTGAGCTGCGTTCTCTATCACGTAGGTAGCGAACCGCTGTGCTATCTGCTGAACAGCAGCAGTGTAGATGCTGACTGCTGGCGTTGGGTTCGTTGGGTTTTTGAGAAATACGATGCCGAACAGGCGCGCGTCATAGCGCTGCACAAGGTTCAGCACTTCGTGTAGAAACGCCTGACGCCTCGCACGCTCTCTATTCCTCGGCTGTGTCAGATCAGAGCCTTTTGCCTCCCAGTGTTCGGGACGTGCTTCATTGGTCGCTTGCATTTCAGTGGAGAAGTAGTTGCGTTTCAGATTCAAGTATTGCCTGTCAATGTCGCGCCATTGAGATAGAGGCAAAGCAATGCCACCTAGTACGAACAGCGGCGTCTGCCCATCTTGCAGCGGAACGTCGTGTCTATGGGGATTGCCAGCTTCATCAACATATGGGACGCAGACGCTCATATCACTATCCCCCAATCCGGGAAGCATCAAAAAAGGTAGCCCGTGTAACACGGGCTACCTGGCTGTGCACAGGCACTCTATTGTGCTTGAGTGGGTTTCCCCACCACGCTGAGCACACTACTATTATACCCATCGGCATGGCAATGTCAACCCTTAAATGCAAAAATCCTTTGCACGTTTAAGAGAGTTCGTTCACGGTGGCCCGAACGGGTCGGATTATACCACGTTTGCAGAGTATTCGGTAGTTGGGAGGCGATTGTGGCATTGGCTCAGGTGATTTCTTCGACTTCGGGCGCGACTTTCTTGCCGCCGAAGCGCCGTGCGACCATTCTGAGCGCCGATGATAGCTCGCGCACCTTGAAGGCCGCGCTCAGTGCGAAGAAGCCGGCACCGCCAATGATAAGCGGGCCGAACACTGCTACAGCGCGGCTCAGTACGCCCTCTGCGCCGAGCAGACTCTCGGCATACCCCGGCCCCCAGTAACACGCGGCGGCGAGGAATAAACTCGCGGGCAGGCAGCGGATTTGCGAATTCAGCATACTGGCTCCGTCTAGCTGCCCGACGCGGCGCTTGAGTATCGCCATCAGCACCCCGGCGTTGACGAAGTTGCTTACTGTCATCGCCAACGCCAGGCCCGATAGGCCCATCGGCCCCATCAGTGTGAATGACGCCGACCAGCAGCGGAGTTTTCGTGTCATGCCTGGCGTAGAAGGCCCGTGCCACGATGTACAGCCCCGACAAAGCGACGATGCCAGGGGCGAACCACATCATTACTTCGGCGACCGCTGCGGTGCTTTGTGCGCTGAAATCGCCGTACTGCATCAGCAGACGGACGATCGCCGCCGGCATAAGGCCCATGACTATGGCCCCCGGCACGGTGAGAAACATCGTATTGCGCATGCCGAAGGAGAAATCGCGCCGGTATTTGTCTTCATCATCTTTAGCGTAGTGCTCGGCCAGCATCGGGAAAAGCGCAATGGCAATGGCCGCTCCGAATATCCCGGCCGGCAGCTTCCACAGGCGGTTCGCAAACTCCATCACCGCAGGGCCCTGATCGGGTGCGACGATGGTTGAGAAGGTGCGGATAATGATGTAGTTTATCTCAGCGACTGCCAGGCCGAAGATGACCGGCAACGCCAGCTTGATGACGCGCTTGACGCCCTCGTCATGAATATCGAGTGTCCGCTGCAGCCGCGCATCGCGGGCCGCCAGCGGCCGTATCTGCAGCAGCACATTGCCCGCCAGCGCGCCTAGTACCACGGCGTATGCGATGGTGGGCAGGCCAAAGGTGCCGGGTATTGCGATGGCCAGCACTGCGCCGCCGATGATGAAGAAGTCATAGACGATTGGGCCCATCGCAGGCCAGAAGAAGTGCTTGTGGGCGTTGAGCGTGCCCATGAGGAGCCCGCCGACAACGAAGCAGAGCTGGGCGGGAAAGATGATGCGCATCAGATGGCCGCAAAGCTTCAGCAGCTCGGGCTCGCCGCCGACCCATCCAGGTGCGATCAAGACGGCCAACATTGGTGCGGCGAGGATGCCGGCAGCGACGATCAGCCCGCCAAGAATCAGCAGTATCCACAACAGCGAACTGAACGTCTTCCAGGCCTGGTTCCACTTGCCCTTGGTTATGTACTCGGTGAAAACAGGTACAAAGCCGGTGCGCAACGCACCGCCTGCAATCAGAAAATAGACCAGATCGGGAATCACAAACGCCTGGTAATAGGCGTTGATCTCGCCGGTGGTGCCGAAGCGCGCCAGCACCATCACCCGCACCAGGCCGGCAACACGCGCTCCCAGTGTGGCGAATACCATCAGCACCGCGGCTGAAGCCAGCGACTGGCCTACGGGCTGCTTGCGGCCTTCGGGTTTGGTCGGCTCGTCGTTCAGAATCGTTCCCGCTCTCTGTGGGATGCTTGCTCTTGAAAGCCCCTATATGTTATACTTTGCCGTCCATCAATACAAGGGGCGGGCCTAATGGCCCGCTGGGTTTTCTACGAAGAAGCCAGCTCGACACGATAGGTGAAGGAGAGCATAACCAACTATGCCGCAAACAGCATCAATGAAGAAGAACCTGCGCCAGTCACAGAGGCGCAGAGCCCGCAATCTCATCCGCAAACGCGCGATGAAGGATGCCGTCAAGGCGTTCGAGAATGCGATCGAAGAAGGCGACGCCGAACAGGCTGCCGAAGCCCTCAGTCATGCTCAGAAGTGCATAGACCAGGCCGTCAAGCATGGGATAATCAAGCAGAACACCGCTGCGCGGCGCAAGGCGCGGCTAGCCGGCATGGCCGCGGCACAGAGCAGCTAGCGGAACTTGCTGCGTTGGCATCAGAAAACGATAGCGGCACGAATGCTGATAGATTCGTGCCGCTTTTGCACGTGCGGTTTTCCATGTACGGGGCCAGAGGTCCTGGCCCATGGCGCGCAATTACGGCGCCCAGCGCCACGGTGCCGCGACACCAGGTATGCTCTTCCTGAGTTCGCTGTGCGGGTACCACTTGGCATGGCCATCACATAGGCCCATGTTGCCACCATTGTTGTGGCGGTACGGCGACGCGCTGCTACGCCGGTACAGATAGCGGCAGTAGGTCTGTGTATCAGTGTTGTCACCGATCAGAATCGTCTCTGCCGGGCGGTCAATTTCGGCCAGCTTGGTGCACGCCCCGTAGCGATACGGATACGTGCCGTTGGCGATGTCGTCCTCAAGCTCGTTCCACCGGTAGCCGAATTCGGCGTAATTCCAGCCGTAGCCGAGGAACTTTGAGTAAGTCGCGGTTGTGTTCAGCTTGCAGCTCGGGCAGGTCCAAATCTGCATGTTCTTCATATATGGGTTAAGCAGATCGTACCACTGGCCGCCTCGGGGCTGGGAGCTCGGTATCAACATCTCGTCATAATCCTGTGCGTACATCAGGATGGAGATCATGATCTCCTTGACGTTGCTCAGGCACGAGGTCTGCCGCGCCTTCTCCCGTGCCCGTGCGAATACCGGAAACA
>JALGTY010000499.1 GCA_029821145.1 Candidatus Zipacnadia bacterium | reverse complement strand
CGCCCGGCGTGGCGAATAACCTATCAGCAACCGCGACATAATCCTTAGCTCGCAAGCATTGAGGGGATGTAATAATGGAGAAATTGCGCGTCGCTCTCGTCGGAGCCGGTGGCCGCGGTAATGCCCACGCCAACGCCATCGCTGCAGCAGCCAACATCGAATTCGCCGCTATCTGCGACATGGACGCCGAGGCCGGCCAGACCGCGGCCGAGGAATTCGGTATCGAGTACATACCCAACACTGGCGAACTCTACGCCCGCGATGACATCACCGCCGTCGGCATCTGTGTGCAGACACCCGCCCACCACCAGCTCGCCATGGAGGCCATCGCAGCGGGCCGGGATCTGCTGACCGAAAAGCCGATGGCCGCCTCGTTCGCCCAGGCCAAAGAGATGAAAAACGCCGTTGAAAAAGCCGGACTGCGCGCGGCCCTATCCTACCAACTCCGCTTCGGCCCGGTGTATGCGAAGATGAAGGAACTGTGCGAGCAGATCGAGCCGCTGCAGATACTCTTCGCCCGCCAGCGCAGCATGCTCTTGCCCAAGTACCTCTCCCCCGCACCCTTCGATGGCATCATGGACTTCATCAGCCATGACATTGATATGGTTCCCTTCCTGGCCGGGCGCAAGCCGACGGCGGTGTTCGCCTCCTTGCGCCGCGACACGTGGTCCGATACCGGCGCTATTGCCGTGGTCGGTGCGCAGATCGAGTTCGGCGAGGGCGACGACAAAACCATCGGCTACATCTCTTCCTCGATGGGCGGCAGTGGCGTGCCCGAGCGCCTCGATGTCATCGGCAAGAGTGGCTTGGCATTCACGGACGGCACCTCGATTCACTTCACGACCAGCCCTAACCCGCCAGGCCCGGGCGACCAGCGCGAGATGCAATCGGCCTCCTTCGCCGGCGACACCCGCGACCTCACCACCGACCTGTACGAACACTGGGCCGCGTGCGTACTCGACCCGGAGCTGCCGCTGGCTCCGGCGGCGAGCTACCAGGACGGCTACAACGCGCTGCTGATAACCCTGGCGATTGTCGAATCGGGCAAAACCGGCGAAAAGATCAACCTGGACCAATTCGCCGCATCCCTGGAGTAGCCCGGCGCGAAGCTATTTTACTACGATCTCATATGTCAGGCCGTCCGACACCGCAATGGCGCCGGTGTTGTCTCTGACAACGACCCGGAAGCGTAAGGTCTTGCCGGCCGCGCTGTTGTTGACTGTTCCCCGGACGATGCCCCGCGCCTGGTCAATGACCAGGCCCGAGAGGGCGAAGTCCCCGCGCCCTTCGTACGACGTATCCTCGGACCAACTGTAGGGTGGCTCGCCGCCCAGGGCACCCAGCGAAGCGCCGTAGGGCTGGTTCGCCGTGGCGTCGGCCAGTCGCCATGTACCCATCCCCATGAACTGCTGAAAGACGGCGTCGGGAAGGATCTCGACGTTGTTGACTTGCAGTGTGATGATGCCCGTCGCCGTCCTCGTGCCGTCAGACACTTGTATCTGAAAGGGATGGGTGCCCGCTCCAACTAGCTGGCCGCCCGAGCCCTGGAACACGCCTGTAAACGGAGCCACTGTGCAGCCGAACGGCACTCGCATTGTTGACCCAGTGGGCTGTGCCCACGTGTACCCAGCCGAGGGGGCGCCTCCCTCAGCGAGAAGGGTCTGCGGGGTGACCGTAAAGGTACCCTGACTCCAGAATCCGGTAACCACCTGGTTGGGCAGGATTCTCAGCGCGACGGCGACGTCATTGTCGTTGCCATCAAGTGCTGTAATACCAGAACATCCCCCTACCAACAAAGCAGCTACCAATACGCCCAAACCAACGATCCACTGACACGAACTTCTCATTTCTCAGACCTCCATTTGGTGTTGCACTATAGGTGAATTGCGGTTAGAACCGTAAGCCAGAAGGTGTATTCACTTCCTACTGCCGAAGCACCCTGCCCGCTCTCATAGGGTGGCCACACACCTGGCACTTACATTATACTCCATTGCCGCCCGCCTGTCAGTAGTAGTATCCGGGATTACCCATACCAGATGAGTGCCGTTCCTTCACGGGCTGAACAGCCGCGCCTCTGGCACACCCTATTCTCCCCAGCCCCGCCAGGGGCGAGATTCTCTCCGCAAGCAATCTCCTCAGCAGGAATCCGCACGGTCCTGGCGAATCATACACATGGGGTAGGACTCTGTCACCTGACTTGCTGGCGGCGGCCAGCTCCGCCGACTTACCTGACGCGCATAGCAGCGGCTCGACCGCTAAGCTACTTAGAGCCTGCCCCCTCTCTCTCTTTGTTCTCCAGCCGCAGTTGTGCGGAGGTATCCACCATGAAGCGCTC
>JALGTY010000070.1 GCA_029821145.1 Candidatus Zipacnadia bacterium | reverse complement strand
CGCGGCGGCTACTAAGATGACGCCTGCAAGCGTGGACAGGCCGAAAGATACCGGCACCTGCCGCAGCGGCCACAGCCACTGCCCGGCAACGCCCAGTGACAACATCCGCAGCCAGAGCAGCACACATGCCGCCACAGTCAGCGCCAGGCCAAGTCCTGCAGCCAGCCACGCGAGCGGTTTGCACCACTGGGCCTTACTTGCGATCATCTTCGACCTTATCCAAGCCGGTAGCCGCACAGAGTCGTGCGACTTCCTCGGCGGCGAGTTCGCGGTACTCGCCGGGCTGCAGTCCGCCGAGCTCAAGCGGGCCGAGCGACACCCGCTTTAGTGCAATTACACGGTGCCCAATGGCCTCGCACAGCCGCTTGATTTCGCGCTTGCGGCCCTCGTGCAGAGTCAGCCTGAGCAGCGTACTGTCGCCGGGCAGTTCGACTATCTCGGCAGCATCGGCGGCCGCAAAACCATCCTCCAGCTCCAACCCATCCAGCAGTGCCTGCAGTTTCTCAGCGTTCACCTGCCCCCGCACTGTCGCCAGGTAAGTCTTGGGTATCTCGAAGCTGGGATGAGTGAGCGCGTGCGCCAGCTCGCCATCGTTGGTCAACAGCAGCAGGCCCTCGGCGTCCATGTCGAGGCGGCCAACCGGGTACACGTAGCGGCGCAAGGGCTGTGGGACCAGTTCCATGACGGTAGCGCGCCCTTGCGGGTCGTGGCGCGTCGAAACAACGTTCGCCGGCTTGTTGAGCAGCAGATAACGCTTGGGCTCGTCAAAGCTCAGCACCTCACCGTCGAGAGCGATGGTGTCAGTCTCGGGGTCGGCTTTGGTGCCCGGCGCTGTGACTATCTTGCCGTTGACCGAGACGCGCCCGTCGGCTATCAGCTTCTCGCTTTCCCTGCGCGAGGCGATACCTGCGCGTGCCAGCAATTTTTGCAGCCGCTCCATAGACTAACACCCCGACAGATGAGGCCAGCAAGAGTAACAATAAGGCCGCCGGCACGCAGTTGTCAACAAGCTGTGCCCAGAGGTTCTTGTCCACCGCTGCGGTGGCCGCCAGCGGGATGCGATACTCGTTGCCACGGTAGGCCACCCACAGATAGCCAAGCTGCTGGCCCACCTCGATGGGGGCCTCGGCCGGCGGCAGATCAATGTCAGGCTTGGGCGGTTTGGCATCGCGCTTCACCGGCAGCGCCAGCTCTTGTGTGGCAGCGACCGGCACGCTTTTCTGCCTGCCCTGGTTGACTGTGCAGGAGATCTGCACTGGGCCTTTTCTGACGACCTTCACCAGGTGGAAGTTCTCAAACCCCCACTCTAGTAACGTCCGGCCGTCGCCGAAGGTATCCTTGCAGTCGAGGCAGACACCGATCAGCCGCCAGCCGTCAACAGTCGCCGAAGCCACCAGACACCGGCCCGCCTGCTTGGTGTAGCCGGTCTTCACGCCGTCTGCTGCCGGCCATTGTCCCAGCAATTGGTTGCGGTTGACAAGCTTGCGGTCCCACGGCTTGCTGGGCCACGGGACGACGGCCTCCTCGGTATCGGCTATCTTCCGGATCTCTTCGACGGCCATCGCCGTGCGTGCCAGATGCGCCAGGTCGTAGGCGGTCGAGTAATGGTCAGGGTTGTGAAGGCCGTGTGGGTTGGTGAAATGCGTGTCGTTGAGGCCCAGCTCGCGGGCCCTGGCGTTCATCATTTCGATGAAGGCATCATAGTCGCCGCCTACCGCCTCGGCTGCGGCCACCGCTGCGTCGTTGGCCGAATTCATCAACAGGCCGAACAGCAGGTGTCGGAGCTTGATCTTTTCGCCCGGTTCCAGATTCAGAGTGGCCTCACCGACGGCCGCCGCCCGTGCGCTGACGGTGACGGTTTGATCCAGGTCCATCTTCTCTACACACAAGAGGGCGGTCATCATCTTGCTGAGACTGGCCGGATAGCGTCGTTGGCGAGCGTTCAGCTCGTAGAGGGCAATACCGGTGGTGTCATCAATGAGGATGGCGGCTTTGGCGGACACAACGGGGTCGCCGGATGCAGTGGGCTTGGGCTTTGCGTCGGCGGCCCTCTCCGCGGCCGCAGCCTGGGAAACAAACCGCGACACCGCCAGGCAGGCCAGCGCCGCGACTACTATAGCCCGGATTCGTCTTCGGCTTCTAATGGCGCTTCATCCTCTGGGGCAGGCTGCTCAGCTTCGGACTGCGGGGCTGCCTCATCCTGGAAAAGCCGAGCCGAGCCGGCTTTGGCGGCAAGCAGAGGCAACTCAAGCTGCGGCAGGTCATCAAGATTACTTAGACCGAATGCGGAAAGAAAGTAATCTGTCGTCGCGAGCAAGAACGGCCGGCCGGGTGCCTTCGCTCGTCCAGTGATGCGCAGGAGGTCCTTCTCAATAAGGGAGTTCATCACTCCGCTTGAGTTGACGCCGCGCAAGGCATCTACTTGCGGCCTGGTAATCGGCTGCCTGTAGGCCACAATCGCCAGGACCTCAAGCGCCTGCCTGGAGAGCCGCTGCGGGTCCGGCTCCAATAGCGCCTGCACGTACTCGGCATAGTCCGGGAGGGTGGCCAGTGTGTAGCCGCCGGCGAGGTGCACCACATGCAAGCCGTGGCCCTGGAGCTTGTGCTGCAGCTTCTCAATCAGTTCCGCAACTTCTTCGGGTCTTATCTGCAGTATCTCCGCGGCCCGCTGCGGCGATAGCGGCTCTTCAGCCACGAAAAGCAGGCACTGCAGTGCGCTGACTAGATCTATTGAGCTCATCAATTGCGCCTCAGTTTGGCGTTGTCAGATGTGTGTCTTTGTGCATGGAAGTATTATTTCGTCAGCCGGATCTGAAAATTGCTCTCGCCTTCTGTCGGCCCGACCTTGACCCGCCCGCGACGGATTAGCTCCAGAATGGCCAGGAAGGTGACGATGATATAGACGCGCGATGCCGGCATATCAACCAGGTCCGTGAACCGCAACGGCTCCCCGCGTGCCGCATGCAGCTCGGTGAGTATTTCGGGCAACCGCTGGCCGACGGTGACCACGCGCCGGCGCAGGAGTTGGGGTGGCTCCGCGGTGGCACGCCTGAGCAGCTCCCCCACAGCGCTTACCATGTCGAAGATGGAAACATCGCTGATGTCCACAAAGCCGCTGCCGATCTGGTCCTCACCCGTGGCGCGCAGGTAAATCCGCTGTCGTAGCTTGCGGGCCTCGTCGAGTGTATCTGCGGCGTCTTTGTAAGCGCGGTATTCTTCGAGACGCCGGGCCAGTTCCGCCTGTGGGTCCAGGGATGGCTCGTCTTCCGGCTCTCCATCAGTGGACACGGGCAGGAGGTTTCGCGACTTAATATAAATCAACTGGGCGGCGAGGACCAGAAACTCGGCGGCCAGCTCGACATTCAACTCCTCCAGGGCCGCCAGATACACCAGGTACTGACCAGTGATCGCTGACACGTTGACCTCAGCGATATCAACCTGTTGTCGCCTTACGAGATACAGCAGCAAGTCCAGCGGCCCCTCGAAGATGGTTATGCTTACCTCGAAGCCGATGAAGAGGCTTAGCTGGTCCTGCGGGATGTTGTAGCGCTTGGCCATTTGCGAAATCAGTATTCAGATCACCCGTATCTGAGCCATATCGCCCAGCAGCAGATGCAGTGGTGCGTTGTTGCGCGCATCGCCTGCCACCACCACCTGCTCCCCCAGCACTGAACGCTTCAGACCGCCGGGGAGGTTCTCGATGCGAGAGCCTGACTGGATGATGGCATCCTCGATGGTGCTGTTGCGGACCTGACAGCCATCTCCCAACGACACGTATGGCCCGATGGTAGCATCCTGCAACACGCAATTGTCGCCGATGAAACAGGGGCCGGTGATGCGGCTGTTATTGACGCGGCTGCCCAGGCCCACGTGCACGGCGCCGCTGACTTGCGAGGCGGTGTTGACCGTGCCCTCGATCGTGGACACGAGCCGGTCAAGATACAGCCGGTTCGCCCGCAGCAGCGCCACCGGCTCACCAGCGTCCTCCCAGAAGCCCTGAAGTATCGTGGACGAAACGCGGTGGCCGTTTTCAACAAGCCACTGAATCGCGTCAGTTATCTCGTATTCTCCGCGCGCGGAAGGCTGGATGCTGGCAATGGCATCGAAGATGCAACTCTCGAACGCATAGACACCGACGATCGCGAGGTTGCTTTTCGGCTCCTCCGGCTTTTCGACGACCCTTTCTACAGTTCCGTCGTCGCTGAGTTCAGCCACGCCGTATCGCCGGGGGTCCTCGACTTCGCGCAGCACCAGCGCCGCAGCGGCCTGGTTTTGGCAGAAGTCGTCTGCAAAATCCCCAATGCCGGCTTCCAGGAGATTATCGCCCAGAAACACGATGAAGGGGCTTTCGCCGACGAATTCCTTGGCACAGTTGACGGCATTCGCCAGCCCCAGCGGCTGCTCCTGGAGGATGTATGTAGCCTCAATATCCCAGGCCGCCCCGCCACCCACATAAGCTTGCACAGCCTCAGCCTGATGGCCCACCACCAGCGCAACCTGCCTGATGTCGGCCTCTCTGATGGTATCCAGCGCCCTGCCCAGCAGGGGCTTGCCCGCCACCGGCAGCAAATGTTTGGGCCGCGAAAAGGTCAGTGGTCTAAGACGGGTGCCCTCACCGGCACACAGGATAACTGCTTTCAGTTCAGACATGGCACAAGACTCTCCGTAGCGCAGCTTGAATAAGGGTCGGGTCAGAACAGACCCCCTGTCCCTGTGAGCAACCAGAATAGCCCCTTGATGGGTATCATCAGCGCTGTACGTGTGATCATATCAAACGGTGGCACAAACAGCATAAAGAGCGCTGCCATGATGATGTACTGCCCGTACTGCGCCTGGAACAGTTGAAATTTGCGGGCCTGCGCGGGCGGCAATAGCCCAGCCAGGATATGAGC
Organism: Candidatus Zipacnadia bacterium; assembly: GCA_029821145.1. Classification (GTDB taxonomy): domain Bacteria; phylum Armatimonadota; class Zipacnadia; order Zipacnadales; family UBA11051; genus UBA11051. The sequence goes on along the minus strand of JALGTY010000070.1, from coordinate 7,768 downwards.
GCCATCCAGCGGCCCGATCGGTATCAGGTTGAATATCGCCAGCACGCAGTTGGCATACACCATGATCGCCACAGTTAGGGTGTGGGGGCCGGTTATGCCCAGTCGCAAGAAAATGGCCAGGAAGGCGGCCAGCAATACGTTGCTCAGCGGGCCCCACAACGCTACCCACAGGCCATCGCTGCGTGGGTTGCGAAACATCCTGGGATTGACGGGCACCGGCTTGGCCCAGCCGAAGCCTGCAAGCAGGAACAGCGTGCTGCCGACAGGGTCATAATGCGCCAGCGGGTTGAGGGTTACGCGCCCGCTTTGAAGAGCCGTCGTGTCACCGGCGGCCAGCGCTCGGCGGGCGTGAGCGTATTCATGCACCGTAATGGCCAGCGCTACCCCAAGTATCCAGGCCAGAACCTGGCCCACACTTGCGTGCCCTTCGAAATACGAAAGCAGCATACCATATCCGTTTCATGCGGTTCCACTAGCTTTAGGGCTTATCTTCATCTTCCAACACGTGTACCGCTGCCGCCAGTTGGCCGTCGCGGTCTGCGTCCTGGTCGAGCTTGGCTGCCAGAGCCACCGCCAGCGCCGCCTTGAATCTCGGCCCCGCTTCGTAGCCAAGTGCCAGGAGGTCCTCGCCGCTCACGTCAGCTTGGATACTTGCAAGCCGGCGGTAGAATCGCTTCAGGTTGCCGCGCACAGCGCTCTCACCCGCCGCCCAGCCCGCTAATAGCGCTGCCGCCGGTAAGCCCTGCAGCGCAGCATACAGTTTACTACTTTGCGGCGAGGTTGAAAAGGCTACGGTCGGCGGCTCATGCGCCATAATCGCGGCCCGCCTTGCGGCCTGCTGCTCACTACTCGTAAGCGGCCATCTGGCAAGCCAGCGTTCCAGCCGCTCTGGGGGCATCAGCAGCCCCAGTGAGGCCGCCGTCAACGCATCCGCTTCGGGCCGCAGCGCCAGATCGCGCTGGGCAGGGAGCAGATTGCCCAATAGCGGCAGCCGCCCGGCGGCTTTACTGTCAAGGCCCAGAGCGTCCAGCGCACCCCATTGACGCAGCAGTTCCAGCGCCCACCTGGCGGCCGGCTCTCCAAACATGTAGCGCAGCTCGGTCACCATCCGCTGCGCCGAGACCGTTGCCAAAGCACTGTCGGCGATGGCCCTATTGATCCATTGCTGTGTCGCCGGCTCAATTCGCAGGCCCAATCGGGCTGCAAACCTCGCCGCCCGCAGTATTCGGGTCGCGTCGTCAAGGAAGCTCTGGTCGTGCAGCGCCTGCAGTCGGCCCTGCCGCAAGTGGCGGTAGCCGTCATACGGATCAACCGGCTCGCCGAAGCTGCCGGGGCTCAGCGACAAGGCTATCGCGTTTATGGTGAAGTCGCGTCTCCGTAGGTCCTGGGCGATGTCGGCGGGACTCACCTCAGGCAAAGCGCCGTGGTGTGGGTATGTTTCGCTGCGGGAGGCGGTCACATCAACATGGCTGCCGTCGGCGTAGGTTACCGTTGCGCCGTAAAATTCGGGGTACTCTACGAGCTTTGCCCCGTCGCGCTCTGCCAGCCGTCGGGCATAGTCGAGGGCGTCGCCTTCAACTGCGATATCGGTATCGAGTTCCAGGCGGCCCAGGATCAGATCGCGCACCGGACCGCCGACCAGATACACGGGCCCCCGCATCTCGTCCAGTTGGCCCAGACTCTGCAGCCACTTAAGCTTAACTCGGGTTATGCGCCCGCTCATTGCCAGCCGCATGGTAACAAGCCCCGATCCCTGCTGCGTGAGAAAATGGCGATTCTGCCAGGCTAGGCCAGCCGCTGTGGAATCACATCGTGACGGACGAGGTCCTCCAGGCCTTCACGGGTGACTATCAACTCGGCGTTGCCGTCACTGACCAGCACCATCGCGGGCTTGGTGAAGCGGTTGTAGTTGGATGCCATGGCATAGGTGTAAGCGCCGGTGCTCTGGACGGCCAGTATGTCGCCGGGCTGCGGGTCGGCCAGGTTGCTCTCCGGAAACAGCGTGTCCGTCTCGCAGTGCGCCCCGGCCACCCTGACGATGCAATCGGGCTGCTGATTGGCACGGTTGGCGATCAAGACCTCATACTCCGCGTCATAGAGCAGGGGCCGCGGGTTGTCAGATAGGCCGCCATCCACCGATACATATGTTCGGATACCGGGTATTTCCTTGACTACGCCGATGGTGTAAAGCGTCACGCCGGCCTCACCCACGATCGAACGTCCGGGCTCTAATATCAGCTCCGGCAATGGGACATTGTGATGGTCGGCGGCAGCCGTAAATGCCGCACAGACCTCCTCCGCCAGGCGGTCAATAGTGGGCGGCATGTCGTCTTCCTGGTAGCGGATGCCGAGTCCGCCGCCGATGTCGAACTGCTCGGCCACGTACCCGGTCTCCATGCCGACCTGTGCAATGAAGTCCATAACGACGGTGGCCGCACGGACAAAGCCGTCGGTGTGCAGAAGCTGCGAACCGATGTGGCAGTTGAAGCCGTGTAGCGCGACGTCAGGCAGATCCAGGGCCAGCTTGGCCGCCGTCATGGCCGCACCACCAGCCAGCCCGAGCCCGAACTTGGTGTCCTCCTGGCCGGTGCGGATCCGCTCGTGAGTATCGGCCTTTATACCAGGAGTTATCCGGATCAGAATATGTGCCCGCTTGCCCACCTCGGTGGCTACTTCGGAGATCAGCTCAAGCTCCGGAATACTGTCGGCAACAATGCGGCCGATATCGTGCTCCAGAGCCATGCGCAGCAGTGCGGGCTTCTTGAAGTTGCCGTGCAGCTTGATCTTTGCAGGGGCAAAGCCCGCCTCCAGGGCCGTGTACAGCTCGCCCTGCGAGGCCACATCCAAGCCCATCTCCTCCTGCTGCATAATCTTACAGATCGCCTTAGTCATCAACGCCTTGGAAGCATAGGCGATCTCGAACTCAGGCAACCGCTGCGCGAAGGCCTGCCGGTACTGCCGGCAGTTTTGCCGCACTATCTGTTCATCGAGCACGTACAGCGGTGTGTCGTACTCGCGAGCCAGTCCCACGGTGTCACAACCACCTACAATCAGGTGGCCGTCAGAATTCACGGACTGATTGGGCAACAACATGAATCAGGCCTTCCAGAACTTGGTCGTGCAGATGCAAGGTACAAAACAACCTCAAAAGCGCCGTTGCACTTTTGAGGCTGTCAGTCATAACTGGCGGGTTAAATTGGCGATGCCAGTGGGTCAGAACTCATTGCTGCTGATGACGATCTGGTGTGTAGTCTGTTCGTACGATATTGTCACGTCCAGCATGTCAGCGACAAACTGCAGCGGAAGCATGGTGCGGCCTTGCTTTATGTACGGGGCCAGGGGCACCCGCTCTGTTGAGCCATTTATGTCAATGTCGGGATTGCCTATCGTCAGGTGCAAGTCGGTGTCGGCATTGAACGCCCGCACTTCCTTGGTAATCGGGAACCAGTACAGCACACCATCGGTGTGCTCAAACAGTTCGCGCAGCGGGCCGGTGGCGATACCGTTCAGGGTCTCCGGCGCGGTGCGCAGCGCCAGAGCCTCGCCGTCGAATACGATTGCGATATCCTTGACGGGTGACCGGGCAATGGCCACGGCGAGGTCGCCAATTGCAGGCCTGGTGGTGTGGCCCTTGTCCGGCGGGCTCGACACTTCGGCTTTGGGGAGCATCGCCACGCCACTCTTTATGCTTGCCACGGGCGCCGGCTGGCTGTCCGACAGGACCGGAGGCTCAGTCACTTTCGTAGTGACAGGCTTCCGCGTCGGCGGGGCCACGCTGATCTCTTGCGGAGTTGACGTCCGCTGCGGCAGTGCGGCAGCTACCATGCCGGCGCCGGGCACGACCTTGGTGACGAGCCTCAGCGTCGGTATGGCCGCGTCCAGGTCAACTGCTCTGGGTGCCGTTGCAGGCAGCGCCTTGACAAGCTGTGGCAGAGAAATATGCTGATCGGCGGCTTTGAGGTCGGCGCGGGCCAGTGTCGCCGCGGTGCTGGTCCGGCTGGGCAACTTCACCGGTGTCGCGGCGGCCGTAGTGGCCTGCGGAGCCACATAGCCGGGTCTGGTCACTCTCGCAAACCCGCAAGGCACGACTGTCAGTTCGCCGCCTCGCTCGGCTGCAGTAGCCTTCTGCGCGGCAATCAGACCATATTTGGCGCTGCCCACCGTAGGCGGAATTACCGGTCGCTCCACCGCAAGTTGTGCGCCTGGCGCGACCGCTTTCGGCCCGGTCGCAGTCGCAGCCTGTCGCTGCGGAGCAGGGACAGTGGAACTCGTCTCGGCCGGCATCGCCGGTGTGGTGGTGGGGCTGTGCACGGTCGGCTCCCGCTTCAGTGTCTCGCGGACTACCGCCAGAGTGCCATGGCTAGTAGTGGCACGCGTGATCACAACCGGCTGCGCAGGCCGAAGCTCACCAATCGTCAATGTTGGCACCCCAGGTGCCTCAGGCGCTCGCAGGACTCTTCCCGGATATGTCGAGCGCGGTGCCTGCGTGTAATCCCTATCAGTGGCCTCATAGAATGCAATCGGACTCTGCTGCCCTCCCAGCCTCGTCGAGAAGGCCATAGCCAAGGTCGGTTGCTCGCCGGCCTGCTCCGGCACAAAGGTCGGCACAGACACCGGTGTTGTGACCTTCGGACCGCCGGCTGCTATGATCTTTGAAGGCTCTATCACCGGCGGGGCCGGAATCGCTGGCCGCTGCGGCCTCGGCTCTGCAACCGTCGGCGGCGGCACCGTTACCACACGCTTCGGCAGCGGAGTGACCGCAGGCGGCGGAGAAACGGGCTGCGGCTGCACGACCACCGGCTGAGTCGTCGTCGGCTGCGGCTTGAGCGTTGGCGATGGCGGGACTGACAGAGTCGTGGCCCCGGTGGCCATGCGAGTCATGGCGTGGTTCTCAACGATTACGGTCACCTGTGCGGAGCGAGCCTCGTTGTCGGCGGCGTCAGTAGCGGCGGCCTCCAGCACGTGGATGCCATCGGTCGTCTTAGTAGTATCCCATTGGTCGTAATATGGGGGAGAATTGCCGATTAGTTTGTGCAGCCGGCCGTCTATGGTGAAATACACAAACTGCACACCGACGTTGTCGCGAGCTTCGGCACGTATCTCAACCAGACCGGAAACCTTGGCCCCTTGCGCCGGATAGTAGATGTTAACCGTCGGCGGTATTGCATCCCGGGCGCCGGGTTGCGTCGTGGTGGTCTCTACTTTCCGCACTACAACGGTGATGGTCGCAGAGCCGCTGGCACCCTCGCCGTCAATAGCTTTGGCTGATATGGCGTGTGTAGTGGCTGCGACAAGGCTGAAATCCCACTGGAACGACTTACTGCCCGCCTTCTCAGGAGCAGCAAGGTTGTACTTCCTTGCCAACTGATCGTCAACGTATATCTCCAGCGTGGTTATGGGCGCGTCAGTGCTCGTCGAATAGCTGACGTCAATCCATATTACACCGCTGATGATCTGGCCCTGTCGTGGCTGCAGAATCTGCACAGCAGGCCCGGCAAAGGCTGCCGTAGGTAGTACCGATGTGACTGCAAAGCTGACTAATAAGAGCGCATACGCGGACGACCAGCACAGGGACCTGAGGTTCAACATTGTGTTCATGGCCTCCCTAATTGCAGAATCCGCTGTCTCCGAATCGGAGCCGTCAATTTACCCTCAGGTGGGACCCCCATCACAATACAATAGCGACTGGGCCCAGGCTATCCACCCGTCGGACTCGATTAAGCACTTTTCTGCGACAGAAGGTAACACATTCAAAGAGTCGATGTCAAGAATGCATAGAAACTAACTGCGCCTATTCCTCAACCTCGAACTTATAGCCAACTCCCCACACCGTGGTCAGGCTCCACGGCACGTCATAGGCTTCCTCGAGTTTCTGGCGCAGACGCTTGACGTGTGTGTCAACCGTACGCAGGTCGCCGCCCACCGGCTTGTAGCCCCACACCGCCTCGACGATCTCCTCGCGGCTGAATACCCGTCGAGGCTGCGAGGCCAAAAAGAACAGGAGATCGAACTCCTTCGGGGTAAGCCGTTGCACTTCACCCTTTACCGTAACCGTGCGGGTGGGCAGGTCCAGATGCAGGCCCGGGTAATCGAGCTGCTTTTGCTGCGCGGCAGCCTTCTCCGTCAGCACCGTGCGTCGTAGCATCGCCCGCACCCGCGCCGCCAACTCACGCACCCCGAACGGTTTCGTAATATAATCATCAGCGCCCAACTCCAGACCTACCACCTTATCAACCTCGTCGTCGCGCACACTGACTATAATTATCGGAACATCACCCTTGGCGCGCAGACGCCGACACACCTCCAAGCCGTCTATCCCGGGCAATATCACATCCAGCAGCACCACAGCCGGCTGCTGCTGGTCGTAAAGCTCCAGTCCCTCCTCGCCGCTGGCTGCCTCGATCAGTTCATAGCCTTCCCTGCTCAGTGCCGCCCGTACCAGGCTCCTGGAGGCCTCGTCATCGTCTATCACTAGAATTACGTCGTCGTCACTCACGGTGTTCTCCTCCTGTTTGCATCTGCCGGTAATTCCGCTTCTCGGCTCCAGCATTCTTTCGAGAAGTATAACAGATTTCCAGTAGTTTTGCAAACAGAAAGAGAGTTCTCATTTTATTTGCTTATGAATACGGCCTTTCACCTACTAGACATAATTGGCCAGATGCGTTGACACTAGCGGTGGCCAGTCATGCAGGAAGCAAACTCGACTGGGTGCATCAGGGGCCAGCTCCCGGCCACCACACTGGTAGCCAATCGTACAATAGAAACTGCACCCGGCCGATCAGAAGTGATATGCGCGCCATCACCGTATTGCCAAAACCAGCACCAAAAGCCACCATCAAAAACCATATCCCGATCTTTGAGCTCACTCCCAGCGCGCCCTCGTGAGGCCGCGAAAAATAGAAGTATGTCAGGGTGCATATCACTCCGACCAGCACCACCAGGCTGCTGACGACCACCCACCAGCCCACATCTGCGCCCGGAATCAGCGGCTTCATGGTGGCCCCCATCTGCTTGAGCAGGTAGGCCTGGGCGGTGGGGGCGATGGCAGCGCCCGCATACAGCCCGACGGTGAATGCAATCGGGTAGCGGGATAGCCAGTCATACTTCGGCATGAAGCGGGTGAGCATGAGAAGTCCCAGAATGCCGGGAATTATGACCCAGTAGTCAGCGACAGTATCGGCACTGGTGCTGAGTTGGGGCCACAGCTTGAAGACGAGCAGCAAGAGCACTGCTTGCTGCCAGACGATGACAGCGCCGTAGCCTGCGGATATGCCGACAAAAACGTGTTCGGCGAACTTGTAAACGGGGTTGTCGCCCCACAGAAACGAGAATATGGCAAAGGTCAACAGCGCCTGAAGCCAGAGACCGACCAAGTGCGGATCGAAGCTTAGCCCCAGAAACACCAGTTGTATGCCTGGTTGCGCCTCTGGCATCAGTTTCTGCCTTTCGCGGAATCAGTCGCACTCATGCGCAGAGCAGTCTCACGGCCGCCTGCGTGCCAGGAAATAGCCGACGTTGCCAAGGATTATGAAGAATATGATGAGAGCGTGGGCGATGGACTGTGACGACATCCCCGCCGCTCCCCACCCGGGCTTCTGGATCAGGTCTTCATATTCAGCAGCGCCCTTGAGGCCGTTGATCAGGCCCACAATCTGCCCGGATTTCCAGAACGGGTAAAGATCCGTAGCCATGACTGCGGTGACCCCAACGCCGACCTGCTGTTGGTACTGTTCGTGGGCGTAGGTAATCCAGGCGAATGGGATGTTGC
>JALGTY010000498.1 GCA_029821145.1 Candidatus Zipacnadia bacterium | reverse complement strand
CTGAGTTTCCAGGGTGACGTGCAAGCTGCGGGCACGGGGAAGTAGGAGGTTAGCAGGTACTGGTGACGAAATGCACCCTCTGGTATGACGTTGATGGTCGTCAGGAGGAATCACGATGCTCGAGAAACTTCTTATGAGTCTGGTCATGAGTATGCTGCTGCTGTCTGTCGCATCAGGTGCACACGCCAAGACGTGCAGCCGGTTCGTCACTGCCGAGATGCGGGCGAATGCGCTGGCGAATGTGGAGAAGTATGACTGGGCTAAGGCCGAGCAGGAGAAGGCAATCAAGGATGCGGAGCGGTGGTTGAAGCTCAGTGATGACGAGTTGTGGAAGATGGTCACGTCTCAGGACGTGCCACGGGGCATTCACACCAATGTGAAGGCGGGATGTCCGAGTTGCGGCAAGGGCATTACGCCGTACGGGAATTACCCGTGGCAAGTAGGCGGCGACTGGAAGCTGAAGTGCCCGAATTGCGGGGCGATCTTCCCGAAGAACGATTTCCGGGCTTTCTACGAGAGCGCGCTTGATGAACATGGGTTTTTCCATCGCGAGTTGGGGGATCAGTCGCTGCTGTTCAACGCCGAACACCCGGATCCAAAGGACCCGCTGCACAAGGTCTATGTTGACGATGGCTACGGAATGCTCGACGAGCAGGGGAACAAGCACCTCTTCATCGGGTACTACAACGATTTCATCCAATGGAAGAGGGTAGCAGGCGCACTGATCCATCTGTCCCGGACATATACGCTGACTTCGGATCCGAAATATGCGCACAAGTGCGGCGTGCTGCTGGACCGCATCGCCGATGTCTACCCGGACATGGACTGGGCGCCATTCGGCAAGCTCGGGTTCATGCACTCACAGGGCGGGCACATGACTGGCCGCATCCAGGGCTGCCTGTGGGAGAATGACTATGTGTGGCGTTTCTCCCGGGCCTACGACAAGATATTCGACGCGCTGGTGCAGGATGAGGAGCTTGTCGCGTTCTCTTCGGCGAAGTCGAAGCAGTGCAAGCTGGGTGACAAGAGCAGCACGGCGGCGATCATCAAGCACATCGAGGAGCACATGCTGCTGGAGATGCTGCGCTCGTACAAGGACGAGCGCATTGACGGGAATAAGGCGCGGATTCGCAATCCGGCGGCGGGGGCAATTGCTCTGGATAAGCCGGGGGTGACGGAGGAGTGGCTTGACTACATGTTCGCGCCCGGATTCCCGGGTCCGCATTACACGCACGGAAATCCGATTCCGTTTCTGCTGGTGGAAGGGGTGGACCGGGGCGGGATGGGTAGTATGTGCAGCGGCTACGGACTGATGCAGACGGGGGTGTTGATGGATCTGGCGGAGGTACTGGCGGCCTATCCGGAGTACACGAAGCACAATATCCTGGAGGATTACCCCAAGCTGAAGCAGACGTTCTTCATCGAGCCGCGCCTGCGCTGCCTGGATGAGGCGATGCCGAATATCGGCGACGGGGGCTCGACCGGCAGGTGGCATCACCGCTTCAATCAGTTCATCTTCCTGCGGGGCTACAAGCTGTACAAGGACCCGCGTATGGCCGCTCTGGCCTGGCGGTACGCCGGCGGGGATGCCGCCAAGCTGAGGTTGCCGTATTCTGCGATATATGAGGCAGACCCGGAGGCGCTTGTGCAGGAGTTGGCCGCCGCTGCCAAGGCCGAGGGGTACAAGCTGAAATGCGAGCACACGGGCCGGTACGGGCAGGTAGTGCTGCAGACTGAGTCGCCGGAGGAAGGCCGGGCGCTGTGGCTGCACCACGGCTTCGGCAAGAGCCATTCGCACCATGATTGTCTGACTATCGGGCTGTACGCGAAGAACCTGGACATGCTGCCGGACCTGGGCTATCCGGAGTACACCGGCGGCTGGCCGAAGCGTCATGCCTGGACGGCCAACACCATCAGCCACAACACGCTGCAAGTCAACAACAACATGTCGGGCTACAGCCCGGGCGGGAAGATGACGCTGTTTGCCGTGCAGCCGCCAGTGCGTGTGGTTGATGTATCATCCCTGACGGCGTATGGGGGGATGAGGACGTACCGGCGGACGGCGGCGCTGGTGGATGTGTCGGATACGGACAGTTACGTGTTTGATGTCTTCCGCGCGCGCGGAGGCAAGGACCACCGGCTTTCGTACAACGGGCCCGCTGAGACGGCGACAGTGACCGGCATAGAGCTGGTCAAACAGCCCACCGGCACGTTCGTGGGGCCGGACGTGGAGTTCGCGACACTGGACGGCGAGGACGCGGCTTTCTACAAGGCCAGCGGGTTCACGTATCTGTATGATGTGGCACGCTCCGGCGGGCCGGTGGCGACACCCTATCAAGGAAGGCAAAGAGCCGCATCTGCGCCTCCATTCACTCTCGGAGAGCGATGAAGTGGCGACGGCGGCCGGTGATCCTCCGCAGAACAAGAAAGGCAACCCCCGGCGGCTGCGCTATCTCATCCAGAGCCGCCTTGGCGAGGACGTGGAGAGCCAGTTCGTCACGGTGCTGGAGCCGTACGACACGACCCCCTTCATCAAGCAGGTCCGCAAGCTGCAGGTCGAGCATGACGCGGACCCCAACTCAGTCGCGGCAGTGGCGGTTGAATTGCTGGATGGGACGACGGACATCCTGATAAGCTGTGAGGAGCGGACCGCCGTCAAGGTCGAAGGCGGCGTGGAATTCGACGGCCAGTTCGGGATGATACGACTCCTCAATGGTGAGGTAAAGCTGATGCGGATGAGCAATGCGACGCTGCTGAAGATAGGGGAGGCTGCATTGAAGGCGGATGTGCCCGCCT
>JALGTY010000497.1 GCA_029821145.1 Candidatus Zipacnadia bacterium | reverse complement strand
CAGGGCGGCGGCCAGTGTGAGGCGAATGGATTGAGTTACTTCTGCGTCGGCAGCGGCCTGGGAAAGCTCACCGAATGACGATGCCAGCACGAGCGAGAGTAGCGGCGCGACGATAAAAAGCAGCACACAAGACCCCAGAACTGCGAAGACCAGGGAGAACCAGGAAATTCGGTAACTACGGGGCTCACCCAGTGCAGCGCTCATGATCCACCTGCCTGCTTACACAATGGACACAGTCTGGCTGGCACCCGGTCATATTCCCGGGTCTGTGCGGGAACAAGGGGCTCTTGCCCGCACTTGCTCATAATAGCCTGGCCGTCTGCTGACAATAGTAGGGCGACGTAAGCCTCAGCCAACTCGCGGTTCTGAGCAGTTTTGGGAATCGTTACCGAATAGACTATGGGCGCGCCGGTGCGGCTGATAAGCTCGCCTGGCTCCTTGCCCGTCACTTGGACCTCGGCGGTTGCGTCCGTGTTGCTGGCCGACTGAACGATAGATGAATACATAGTCAATCTCACCGGCTTCCAGCAGGGCCAGCAGGTCAGTCTCTTTGGGGCGGATGTATTTGTTGCCGTGCTTCTCAGTCAGAGCCTTAGCCAGGCCGGGCCGCCCGTAGTACTCCTCTGCGAGCTGGAAGACCATTACCGTACGGTACCCGCAGGGATCACTGTTGGGATCAGAGCGACCGAATATGACGTCATCGTCCAGCAGCATATTACACCAATTAGCCGAGCTAATCTCGTTGGCTCTATTACTTTTCTGGGTGTAGACTATGGCCATCTCGTTGGTCGCGAACCGGATGTTGAAGTCCGTGTGCTCCGGCATAAGGAGATTCTCAACAACCTTGTAGTCCGCCGAGCCAAACACATCACAGCTTCGCCCCAGGTCACTTATCTTGCGCGCGCAGTCACGGCTGCCGGCAGCCTCGGCTTTGACGGTGACCCCCGGGTGGCGCTGCTCGAACAGAGTGGATACTTCGCGAAACGGTACGGATAGGCTGCCGGCGTGGAAAACCGTCAACTCCACCGGTGCTGCCACCGTATCGTCAACCGGGTTTTTCGGGCAGCCACTCGTCAGGAGTAGCCCCGCCATCGCCGCCAAGCCACCACACGCAACCAACAAGACTCTCGTTCGACGCCATTGGGAATTGGTCGAATTCACTCGTGAAGCCCTTGGATTCTCTCGGGATGGGTGTATACAGTCAGGCGGTCATCGCGGACAAAGCCACAAAGCGTGATGTTGCAGCGCTGGGCAGCCTCAACGGCCAGGGAACTGACTGCGGAGACCGCGGCGATTAACTCCAGCCCCGCCCGTGCGGACTTGGCGACCAGCTCGAAACTGACGCGCCCCGACAAAACAACGCCGCTGCCAGCCGTAGGTATCTCTGCCAACAGGCACTTACCGATCGCCTTGTCCAGCGCATTGTGGCGACCAATGTCTTCACTGAACGCAATTATATCACCAGCGCTGGAGAATATCGCCGCTGCATGTGTCCCGCCAGTCTGTGAGAAAAGGCGCTGCCGCGCCCGCATATCATCTACTATGCTCAGCAGCAGGGCGGTTGTCACACTCAACGACTGCCCAACGGCAGACGTCTCCGACAGAAACCTCTCCACGGCCTCCCGGCTGCCGCACATGCCGCATGAACTGGTCACAATTAAGTTACGCTCCGGGCCCTGCGCCCGCGCAGAGTCGACCAGTGCTATGCGGATAACACCGGGAGCATCCTCGCAATGATAGAGCACATTGATATCGTCTAGACCGGAAATAATACCCTCTGCGAAGGCGAACCCGACGGCGAGGGCCCTGGTGTCGTAGGGAGTGCACAGCACCGTGTAGCTGCCGACGTCCTCAATGTCTACGACAAGGACGTCTTCTACCACCACGTAGTCAGATTTCCGCTCCGGAGGCGCTCCGTTGGCCTGGAATCGGAGCGGCTGAACTGCGTGCATAGCTTCCTGGGGAAGCGCTTCCGGGTTTACGGGACTGCTGTCAGACACTGCTTCTCTCCCGCAATCAGTGTATGTCCAATCCGTGCAACATTAGGATAAGGTGTTCCATAGTAAGCAGGATTTCCCCAATGTACTCATCCACTGCCTTGACGCTGCCCGGGAGCGTATATATCAGAGTCTCGCCGCACACTCCGGCTACCCCGCGCGTCAGCAGAGCATTAGGATTCTGGGCTCCGAACTTTATGCGTATGGCCTCCATTATGCCAGGAATCAGCTTGTCGCAGATGCCGGCGACCGTCTCGGGCGTGACATCTCGCGGCCCTACTCCTGTGCCCCCTGTGGTGAAGATAACGTCCACACCATCATCCACGGCATCAACCAACTCAGCCCGTAGTCTATCGGCATCATCAGGCAGAATGGCTTGCTCTATCTGCGGATGCCAACGCTTGCCCTCCAGAAATGCTTCCAGTAGTTCCCTCGCCTGGGGCCCGCTGCGGTCTGCGTACTCGCCGGCAAAGGCCCGGTCGCTCAGCGTAATGATCCGAAACTTCAGCGGGCGCGGCAGATATTTGACAGGATTGCCGGGCTGAGTGGTGCCGCCCTGCACCACGCGGCAGAACAGCCCCTCCGTCGGCATAATGCAGGTTCCCACCTGCCGGTATATCGCACAAGTATCCCCGTGGCACTCTTTGCCGATTTGAGTAACCTCCAACTCTACCTCGCCGAGCTCAAGACGGTCCAGAACGGCCGCGAAGAGCGATATTTTCTCCGAAGTCGCCCGGAGACAATTGGATTGCCATCTCGGCGGCAAAGCGGTCAATGCTATCCTGGCTGAGCAGGCTCACCTGGCGGTGCCAGGCTCCGGCGTGAGCATCGCCGATAATGCCCCGCTCATCCAGGCGAATCTCCGGCACAGGGCGCTTGACTGTGCCCTTTTCGGTCGAGATATTGACGGAGACGACCTCAGCCTTGTTCGACATCGCGCTTCACCTTCTCCACCAGATAGATGTCGCCGATACGCATCTCTTTGTCCACGGCTTTGCACATATCGTAGACTGTGAGCAGAGCGATGCTGACTGCCATGAGCGCCTCCATCTCCACACCGGTGCGGCCCACACAAGCCACTTCACTGCTGGCGACGACCTGCTTCTCCTCAAGCCGCACTTCCACGTCAACCTTATCCAATATCAGAGGATGGCATAGCGGAATGAGTTGCGGGGTACGTTTGGCCGCCTGAATGCCGGCGATCTGCGCCACGGTCAGTACATCACCCTTCTTAATATGGTCTTCGGCGATCAAATCCGCAGTGGTCGCCGATATGCTAATGGTACCTGTGGCGCGGGCCAGGCGTCTCTGTGGAACTTTGTCCCCGACATCAACCATCTTGGCCCGGCCCTGGTCGTCTACGTGAGACAGATTGTTCATATTATCCTCCGATACCATGCATCCAGTTGTGTATGCAGGGGCCGCCGGCAGCAGGCTTTTCTTTGATGGCCTGCTCCAGAGCCTGGCGCGCGCCCAGCTTTCGCACGCTGAAGGCAAGGTCAGAAAATAGGCACGGCCTTATCATGCCGTCGCTGGACAGGCGCACCCGGTTACACCGGGGACAGTCGCCGCCGTGGCCGCCCTCAACCACAGAGAATTGGCCCGTCGCAAAATCCATCTGATGAATAAATCGCACTTCTAACCCATTCTCCCAGGCGAAGTCGGCCACAGCACGAGCGTCCGGCTCGGCTGACGACTCGCTGACCACACAGTTGAGTTTTATAGGAACCAATCCGGCTTCACCGGCAGCCTCGATCCCCGCCAGTACCCTCTGGAGGTCGCCACCTCCGGTAATTTCTGCGTAGCGCTGCGGGTCCATACTGTCCAGGCTGATATTAACTCTATGTAATCCGGCGGCGGCCAGCGCCTCGGCGTAGTCACTGAGCAATATGCCATTGGTGCTCATAGCCAGGTCCTGGATGCCCTCAATCTTCGCCAGCATTGCCACTAACTGCTCAATGCCGCGCCGCACCAGCGGCTCGCCACCAGTTAACCGGACCTTGGTGAAGCCCATAGCAACTGCCGTATGTGCTACTTCCACGATCTCTTCAAACGACAGAATCTCTTCGGGGGGCAGCAATCTGGCAAGCCCGTTGGGCATACAATAGTAGCAACGTAGATTGCACCGGTCCGTGACCGATAT
>JALGTY010000496.1 GCA_029821145.1 Candidatus Zipacnadia bacterium | reverse complement strand
CGCTGCCAAATTCATTGCTGGGACTGTCGACGGACGCTATCCGAAGGAGACACTAGTAGTGTTCACTCAGCAACAATCAGAAGGCGTGTTCCAAGGCATCCACCCTGAAAGCAATCTTACTCACGATGGAATGGCTTGAGTGGCTGTCCGAGGACGGCACGTTCGCTGCCAATACTAGTGACGACGTGCTCGAGTTCATCCGACACCGATGCGCCGCCGCTGGACACCAGGAGACAGGAGGCATTATTGTCGGCTACTACACACCCAAGCGCGAGTGCGCGATCATCACCAAGGCTTCAGAAGCACCCACGGACTCACGGTCCGGGCGGCACTGGTTCTACAGAGGCGTGGTCGGTCTGCGTGACTGGTTGGCTCGGCTGTGGCGAAGTGAGAAGCGTGAGTACTACTTGGGGGAATGGCACTTCCACCCAGACGATCTCACTGATATGAGCCCAGTTGACGCGGCCCAAATGAAGACCATCGCTGAAACCGAATCGTATAACTGCCCTCAGCCTTTGCTTCTTATTGTGGCAGCGGCCCCGTCGAGTTCCCTGATCGTGAGTATGTTTGTTTGCCCTCAGGGCAAGCCTCCCATGCGGATGCAACCGTGTTCTGTCCCGCCGCCTTCAAACCAGCACGAAGATTAGGAGCACTGCTGCCACGTGATCACGCATCGTCCGACGCTTGGGAGAGCCGAACTGGACCCCATTGTCAAGACAGGCATAGCGTCCTTTTTAAGATTGATCTTGGTATCCTGGCTTAGGCTTGAGAGGGCTGGTTGCTGTGGCCACTGCCGTCCCCCGACGGGGGCGGACCCGCTGCCTCCCGAATAGACCTCCCAGGGCGTGCAGTCGTCCGGGGCTTGATGCAGGCGTCGGTGATTGTAGAACTCAAAGTACCTCGACAAGCCCTGCCGCGTCTGCCGGGGGCTGCCATAATCGTGCAGATATGCTTCTTCGTACTTGACCGTCCGCCACAGGCGCTCGACCAAGATGTTATCCCTCGCTCGCCCCTTGCCGTCCATGCTGATGCTTACCCTAGCCTCTTGGAGCAGGCTGGCCCACTGCGGGCTGGTGAACTGGCTGCCCTGATCGCTGTTGCAAATCTGCGGTGTAGCTGTCTGCAACGCCTGCCCCAACGAACTTCAGCAAGAGAGAAGGCCGAGATCATGCAACTGGTGAGCAAGTCGCCACTGAGTGTCAAAGAGACGCTGGCCGGGTTAGGAGTAGCCCGTTCGACGTACTATTCGTGGCGGCGTCGGGAGCAACGTCAGGGCCAGCAGGGCCTGGTTGATCGGACGCCTACGGCCCGGCGGGTGTGGAACCGGCTGCGCGACTGGGAAGTAGCTAAAGTACTCGAATATGCCCATAAACACACCGATTTAAGCAGTCGGGAGCTGGCCTGTAAGATCACTGATGAGGCCGGCTTCAGTGTCTCGGAGAGCAGCGTCTACCGGATGCTGAAGCTTCACGGCCTGGTGGCCCCAGCGCAGGTGGAAGTGGTCCAGGCGGCCGCTGAGTTTCGGCGTAAAACCACCCGGGTCCACGAGCTGTGGCAGACTGACCTAACCTACTTTTTCGTGCACGGTTGGGGCTGGTATTATGTGGGCAGGATCCTGGATGACTACAGTCGCTACCTGCTCGCTTACCAGGTGGTCGCGGACATGACCGGGCCGACGTTGACTGATCTGGTCCATGAGGCAGTGGAACTCACCGGCATGGCCCAGGTACCCGTCGAGCACAAGCCGGTGCTGCTCAGCGACAACGGCAGTGGCTATATCTCGGGGCCGTTGAATGAATACCTGGACTTGATGCAGATCCGCCACATTTTCTGTGCTGCTTTGCATCCGCAGACGATAGGCAAGTTCGAGCGGCTCAACCGCACAGCTAAAGCCAAACTGGGGCTGATTATTTACACTTCACCAGAAGAACTGGAAGAAGCTGTAGCCTGCTTCTACCACTGGTACAATCACGAACGCTATCATGAAGCACTGGGTAACTTGCGGCCTGTGGATGTTTACCAGGGTCGAGGCCAGCAAGTTCTCAGCAGGAGAAAGGAGGTGCAACGGCGAACGGTTCGAGCACGGCGCCAGCATAACCTGGCGCTAACCAGCAGTACGGGGTGAGTCAGCCACAATACAGGCCAAAGTACACCTTATTCCTTGGCCCAATTGGTCCAAATAGGTCTGAGGACGTACAGTCAAAGGGTATGTGGAGCGGGTGGCGATCTGTCGGCACGATGAGGTCATTGCCCAGCATAGTCGGCTGTGGGGCAAAGAGGACGTCTGTTTTGAGCCGGTGCATTATCTGGCGCTGTTAGAGCGCAAACCGGGGGTGTTGGACCATGGCAGGCCCTTCGCCGAT
>JALGTY010000495.1 GCA_029821145.1 Candidatus Zipacnadia bacterium | reverse complement strand
CCCATAGAGGGTACCGAGATACTCATCACCAAGCTGCGCGCGGGCATAGGTCAGAAGTATGATTTTTGCCTTGTGAGCATAGAGGGAGGCTTTTGCGCTTGCGGGGTTGTCTTCAGGCAGTACGTGGGCGGCGAGATGATAGCCCTGGTCAAGTGCGGCCAGGATCTTGGGCAGTGTCCACCGGCACAGCATGTAAGTGAAAATATGTCCCTTGAAAAAGATGCCCTTGGCACGCTGACCGACATCACCGTGGGCGTAGCCGTCCCAATGGTCCCAGGGGATGTTCATGTTCTCCTTGCTCCAGGCCTCATCATGATCCTCGCGCCAGACCTTGTCGGTCGGGAAGCAGCCGTTGCCATCGTCCGGGTATCGAGGGTTGGGATAGTAGGGGTACTCCCGGCCCTCCTTTTCGCAGTAGGGGCAGTAGAGTTTCCAGGGGTCATCAATGGACCACTTGAAGAAGTGGACATTGGGCCTGATAAGAAACGGGTGAATCGGGCAGGCGGTCGTGTACATGCCACGGGGCGTCTCCGGCATAATGAGGTTGACGTACCAGGCATCGCTGCGGGCGGCCCATTTGTCCGCTTCCTCGAGGTATTTCTGGACCAACTTGACCGTCTCTTCGTCACCATCCTTGAACGCCTGGCGCATCTCTTCGAGGTCCCGGCCCTGGATTGTTATGTATGGCTTTGGAGGAAACTCAAGCAGCGGCAGGTCCTCCGGCAGAACGGTCTTACCGAGTTCGAGAGACGCATCATCTACGAGCAACTTGCCTGTTTTCACTCCGTCTCGCTCCAATCCGTGGATTTTGAATGCGATGACGAACCGTTTTGCGCCCGCAGGCGTCTGAAACGTCGCACTGACCCTCGACCAGTCGGCTGTGATGTTATGTGTTGCAATACGGGCGGATGTTCTGGTGGCGGCATCGGCCTCATCGGTCGTCCAGGCCAGACACTCAATATGGACGACATTGGGATCCCCCTTCAGCCAGCAGGAAAACCGATATGTCGCACGCGGCTGAACCATGTAGCGGTGCGAAGTTATCCGCTTGGGTTCATACGCATCGGGGCCGCTATAGCCATCAGAATGTCCCTGAATCAGCGCGACGTTGAGGCTTCCCTCTCCCTTGCCGCGCGCCTTTGACGCCGCCGAGTAGTCCTGCACCTCCAGCAAGACGCTGTACTTGCCGCTATGGGCATCCTCGGACAAGCCCCAGTCCTCGCTACCCTCGCCGTGATAGACACCCCAGTGCAATGGCTTACCGTCGGCTACTTCCTCGGCAGACCCGTTCAGCAGAAGCTCCTGTGCAAAGGTCAACGAGCAGGTCAGGCACAGAACCGCCAAGATGACAAAGCCCATTGGGATCAACGCCCGCACACAACGGCCGAGCCTGAGTGGATTTAGACTTGACGCTTTCACTGGGAGACATCTCCGTTCATGCATTTGCGTGTTATTGATAGACCTCACCCTATGGATGCCCGGCCCAGCCCGGATTATTCATCAAGGCGTAGGTCGGGCTTTCTAGCCCGACGCCTTTGCGGTTGACCGTGCCGCTGCAGTATTCACACAACCGCGTGGCTCGGCCTGAGTGTGGCCCCCTTCTTGCCACACTCAGGTGAGAATGCGACAGCATTCTCAGCTTCCAGCCCGAGGTCGTTTGCCTCGAGTTGTCCAACTGAGCATCTTCCAGTTACTGTGGCGCGGTAGCGAAGCCCTCTAAGCAATAAAGATATTTCAGGGACACGACACTAGCTATTCCATTTCACTCATGAAGGATCTGCGCTACGTGCCGGTCGTAATGTAGGCGAAGTTGGTGACGGAAACCGTATCGCGGCCCTTCTCCAGACGAGTAATGCCGATCTCCTGGCCCGGCTCGATCCCCGTGTAGTCGTCAGTAACAAGGCCACTGAGAGTGTACATGTATGAGCCCCACTCGTTGTAGATGGCGGTGCCGCTGAACTTCCGCAGCGGACCAAGCATATGCATCTGGCCCGGCCTGCCACCATAGACCTTGTACGAAGGCCCCGAGTCAAGTACCGGCGGCGGCTCGAACATGATACCATCCGGGCCGACGCCTGTGACCAGCAGCCAGTTGTTCATCAAGTGCGGCTGATCGTCCAGCCTGATGAGATAGCGACCTGCGCTGAGCTTCTGGACGCTGAGGATGGTGAAGGTTGAGCGGTCCTTGTCGTGTTGGACGACGAGCGGGTGTCCTGCCAGCACCTCGCCTTGTGGCAACGGCTGGTCGATCTCGATGGTGAGCGTATCATCCGGGTCGCTGAAGTCCAGCAGGCGGCCCTGCCATTGCACCGGTCCCTTGAGATCAAGCCTCGCCCCGTCAGCCTCCAGATAACTGCCCGCAC
>JALGTY010000494.1 GCA_029821145.1 Candidatus Zipacnadia bacterium | reverse complement strand
GCTGGCGCTGGGGATGTACGTCCAGGACCACGACGAGTGTATCCCGCCGCATCACGACTGTGACGGTCCTGTTCCGCAACCGTCCTACGACTGGCGCTGGGACACGATCCTGTACCGCCTGCGGCCCTATGTGCGCAACCTGCAGATCTACAAGTGCCCCTCCGATGCAACGGCCTACCATAAACCACCCACACCCCGGGACGACGAGCTTTGCTGGTGGAGCTACTGCTTCAATGTAGTGGGCACCCATGACGCGGATTTCGAGGACCCGGCTAATACCATCGTCTTCTTCGACGGCGAGGAAGCAGACATGGGCGTGGAAGATGACGGCGACAGGCCATACCAGGACATACACAACTGGCGGGCCTACCGGCGGCACAATGACGGCTTCAACGTGATGTTCTACGACGGCCACGTAAAGTGGCACAGGCACAAGACCACCACGCCGAACCAGTACACTTTGGCGTATGACTGAGCTCCGGCCCTACTCAAATGGTCCAGAACTGGCGCTCAACCGCCCCAGAGACTTGAAGAGGCACAACATATGCTGATGACTGAGCAGCCAACGCTCAACAAGGAAGCTCTCTTTCGCAATCTGCGACGGGAGGGAACTCCGGAGCGCGTCTTCATTTTCGAACATGCCATTGACGAAGTGGTCAGGACCGAGATGGCAGAACGGTTCTCACTGGCCGAAGACATCAGTCCGGCTGACCCGGCTTTTCTTATGAAACGGGATATCGCCATTCATCGCTTTGTGGGACTGGAGCTGCTGCGGGTGTGGCTGCCGGGGACGAAGTACTCGATCTATTTTGATGAATGGGTGACTGACCAGACCGCGCCGATTAAGCAGCCGGAGGACATCGAGAAGTATGAGTGGCCCGATATCGCCAGGGTGGATTTCTCGCAGCTCGACTGGCACGAGAAGAACATGCCTGAGGACATGGGCGTGGTGCACACGGTTCATGTGTTTGAGATCGTGCGCGACCTGATGGGCTTTGAGACCATGTGCATCGCGCTGTATGAGCGGCCGGAGTTTGTCGAGGAGGTCTGCGAGCGGGCCGGGAGTTTCGCGCGCCATCTCGTGCAACACCTATGCCAATATGAGTGCGTGGCCGTGATATACGGGGCGGACGATTTCGGCTTCAAGACCTCTTTGCTCATTGATCCGGACAATCTGCGGCGGCTGTTCCTGCCATGGCACAGGCGCTTTGCACAGATTGCGCATGAGCACGGTAAGCTCTATTTCCTGCACTCCTGCGGGCAGATCGCTGAGCTGATGGATGACATAATCGAGGACATTAGGGCTGACGCAAAACACTCCTTCGAAGACATCATCACGCCGGTGACGGAGGCAAAGCGGCTGTGGGGAGATCGCATCAGCCTGCTCGGCGGGCTGGACGTGGACTTCATGGCCCGCGCGGACGAGCCGTCCATACGCACCCGCGTGCGCGAGGTCCTCGACACATGCATGCCGGGAGGCGGCTACTGCCTGGGACTGGGAAACTGGGTAACCAGCTACATCCCACTCGATAACTATCTGGTCATGCTCGACGAGGCGCGACGCTACAGTTGACCCCGCGCAATAGGAGCCTCAGCCTGTCACGGTTGCATCAACTTCCCCATCAAGCCAGAGGCCGCACAGTGGGCTGGAGGCGTGGCCGAAAAGTCCTCGCCCGAAAATGGCAACCTCGCTACCGGGCTTTGAGGTCCCTCTACGGCGATGCAAGTGGGAACAAGTCGCCCGAATTCCTGCTTTTCGGCCCGCTTTCTAGAAGACCGCACTTACTTGGCACCAAGTAGCCGCAGCGCGGTCTCTCCCAATACCATTTTGCGGGTCCGGTCGTCCATTTCAAGCTGCTGAATCTTGTGCAGGCGGTAGTGAATGAGGCTCACGCCGCCTGCGCCGTAGTCGCTGCCGTACATGAGCCGCTCGGCCGGAACGCTGTCCACGATGCTCTGCATGGCCAGCATCGAGGGTCCCGACATTGTCAGGTAAACATTGGGCAGCTCGCAGGCGAGGTCACGGGCCTGTCGCCACTGGTCGTTGAGACCGGCATGAGCGAGGACGACCTTCGCTTCGGGATAGCGCCGGGCCACCTCACCACACGCGGGTGTCGAGGCATAGGGCGGGCTGCCGTCGTGGAGGTTGATGGGCATCCCCAGCTCCGCACAGACCTCGAAGACCGGATTGCAGTAATCATCGGAGCACGAGAATCCTTGCATCCACGGGTGGAGCTTGAGTGCTTTCATCCCCAGCACTTCATAGCACCGGCGGACCTCGTCAGCGGCGTCATGGTTGACCGGGTTCACCACGCACCACGGCCAGAAGCGTCCTTCGAAG
This sequence comes from Candidatus Zipacnadia bacterium, assembly GCA_029821145.1. Classification (GTDB taxonomy): domain Bacteria; phylum Armatimonadota; class Zipacnadia; order Zipacnadales; family UBA11051; genus UBA11051. The sequence continues at coordinate 263 of JALGTY010000494.1, read as the reverse complement.
CCTTTGCTTGTCTCGGCGAAGAAGTCGTTGTACTGCGAGTGTGCATCACAGTTGGAGTACAGCGGGTCAATCAGAGAGCCGGTGGCGCCGTCAACCCCTGCTTCGGCGATCAGCTCCAGCTCCTCCCCCATCGCCCTGCGGGCTTCGTCAACCCCCGCACTGAGCGGCATAGTAAAGTGAATATGCGCATCTATGACCATCTACCCCACCTCCTCGCCGAGCAGACGCAAAATGGTCTCACCCAGCACGATCTGGCGCTGCCG
>JALGTY010000493.1 GCA_029821145.1 Candidatus Zipacnadia bacterium | reverse complement strand
AGCCAGCCCACTACTACGTTGGCTGGCGGAACGCCTCGCGCTACTTTGTGGAGAACGTGTTCGAAGAGCTGGATGCTCCCGGCGAGTGGTATCTGAACCGGGAGAGGGGCATCCTCTACTATCGCCCGCGGCTCGGCGAAGATATGACCCAGGCCGAGGTGATTGCGCCCGTGCTGAATAATCTGATCAGCTTCTCCGGTGATGCCGGGAAGGACGAACTGGTTTCCCACATCCGTCTCCGGGGTATCGCTTTGCGCCACAGCGTAGGAACCGCAGTTGAGTTGCGCAGTGCCGTAGACTGTCGCCTGGAGCAGTGCGAGGTCGCCCATGTGGGCGGTAGTGCCGTTGTCATCAGCAGTGGATCGCAGAAGAACCGAATAGTCGCGTGTCACATATATGATATGGGCGGCAACGGTGTGTCCATTTCCGGATCGAAAAATATCAATACCCCCTTGATATCGCAAACCCAGGAAAACCAGGTGACCGATTGCCATATTCACCACGGCGGAATGATCCGGTTCCGAGACCGCGGTATCAGCATAGGGTATAGCGGCCATAATCTCATAGCTCACAACCACGTGCACGATTTCGATTACATCGGCATACTCGTGGGCGTGAATTGGCGCGATTACGAGAACCTCTGTCGCAATAACATCGTGGAGTTCAACTACATCCACCACGTTATGAAAGTCCTGACGGACGGCGGCGCCATCTACACGATGGGCAATATTCCTGGCACTATCCTGCGCAACAATCTCATCCACGACGTATACGGTGACAAGTACACGCCCAGGACGAGGAGCCATAACCGAGGCATCTTTCTGGATGGGATGAGCGGTGGGATATTGATAGAGAACAATATCGTTTACAACACGCTGCATGCCCCCCTGGACCCTTATACGGAAAATACCCAGTCACCCAACACGTATGTGAATAATATCTTTGCTCTTCCCGGGTACGCTATCATGTCCTGGAGTCGGCGGGCTGACAACAACAACCCGGCGCACCACAATATTGTCTATGGGGTAGAGCAGATACGCTACGAAAAAGCCCAGAGCGCACCAGAGAAGTACACAAGACTGGTCAACGACAACCTCTACTGGCACCCCACTGCCGAGATGACTTTCAACAAGGAGACCTTCGCCGAATGGCAGGCGGCGGGCTTCGACACGCGTTCGATCATCGCCGACCCGCTCTTTGCCGATCCGGAACATGGCGATTTCTCGCTGCCGCCGGACTCGCCCGCCTGGGATATCGGCTTCCAGCCGATTGATATGAGCACCGTCGGCCCCCGCCGACCTCTCAAATGGGAGCCGCCATCGCATTGAAATCTATCCTCACAGGGAGCAGACAACTGTGCTAACATCAACCGGCCAACTATTCGGCACCAACGGCGCACGAGGTATTGCCAATGCCGACCTGACACCCGAACTGGCGACGGCGATTGGGCGCGCGTTTGGCGGATGGTTGGCCCGGCACACCGAGGTTACGCGAGTCTTGCTGGCCCGCGACACGCGTGTCTCAGGCAGCATGTTAGCGGCGGCGGCGGCGGCGGGCCTGTGCAGCACTGGGGTCCACGTGACCGACTGCGGGATACTTACAACCCCGGGGCTTTGCCTACTTACCCGTCACCGGGCAGCGGCAGGTGGCATTATCATCTCCGCGTCGCACAATCCCCCCCCCTTTAACGGCATAAAGCTGGTTAACTCCCAGGGCGAGAAGCTCTCCGAGCATGACGAGCGCTCCGTCGAAAATCTGGTCTTTGCTGACGAAGATCTGGGCGTCCGGCCTACCGGTGGGGACATGGGGACCATTCGCCCGGAACCGGCTGCCGGCGAGCAGTATCTTGACCTGTTGTTCGAGAATCTAGAGACCGCGCTATCCCTGGCGGGCCTCAATGTCTTACTGGACTGCGGGTTCGGGGCGGCCTACCAGCTAGCTCCGGAAGCTTTCCAGCGCGCCGAGGCACAGGTCAACACCCTCAATGCCGCCCCGGACGGCACACGAATTAACGTGGACAGCGGGGCGATGAATCCCCAGTATCTGGCCGAGCAGGTTGTCGCCCAGGGTGCAGATGTCGGGGTGGCTTTTGACGGTGATGCCGACCGCGCGGTCTTCGTGGACCACAACGGCACGGTCCGCGACGGCGACTTCGTGAAGTACATCCTGGCTATAGACCTGCACAGTCGGGGGCTACTAGAGCCGCCGGCGGTGGTGGGGACGGTGATGAGTAACCTGGGGTTGGAGGTGGCGCTCAAGTCGGCGGGGGTAGAACTGGTGCGCGCAGCGGTGGGTGACCGCGAGGTTGTGCGGCAGATGAAAGCGCACCAGGCGGTGCTCGGCGGGGAGCAATCGGGCCACGTCATC
>JALGTY010000492.1 GCA_029821145.1 Candidatus Zipacnadia bacterium | reverse complement strand
ACCACGTCCGCTCATGCGAGCAGTTGCAGGCCGACATCTGGGCCGGCAAGACGCCCCAACGCATCCCGGCCTTCATCTACTTTCCGCCGCCACCCGAGTGGCCGACCTACCCCTTCACCGAAGCCTGGGACGATGTCGAGAAAAATTTCATGAATGCCTTGGGCATGGCCTACTGCGGGGCGCTGCTTAGGGATGACAGGCTCCTCACGCTCACGCCCGAATACGGTGTGGTCGAACTCCCGGAGCTCTTCGGCGTGCCCAGCATCATTGCCGACCTCGGCAACTCGATGTCAAAGGGCCTCCACGACCTGGACAAGGTGAAGGCGTTGATTGATCGCGGCATGCCTGATTTGCACAGCGGTCACGGCGCGAAGACCGAGGCCTTTTTCGATTTTGGTGCCGAAGTGGTGGCGCAATATGAAAACCTTTCGCAAGCCCTCCATTTCGTGGTGCCTGACAACCAGGGGCCCTTCGACCTGGCGCACCTCATCTGGGGACAGGAGATTTTCTATGCCCTCTACGAGCATCCCGAGGTGGTCCATCGGCTTCTCGACCTGGTGACCGAGACTTACATCGAATTCACCCGCTTCTACAAGCAGAAGGTAGGGGAGCCGGCCGACTCAGGCTATCACGTCTGCGGGGTGAGGCTGGTTCGTGGCGGGGTGCGGGTATGCGACGACACGCCGGTGCTGTGCTCGGCGGATACCTACCGGGAGTTCATCAGGCCGTACAACGAGCGGGCCTACGCGCCTTTCAGCGGCGGATGGCTGCACTACTGCGGCGACGGCAACCACCTCCTGGAGCAGATGCTGGCGACGCCGGGGGTAAACGCCGTGCACATGGGCAATCCGGACCACTGCGACCTGTACGAGCTTTACCAGCAGATGCGCGCGGCTGAGGTGGTATTGATCTGGAGCGGGTCGCTGGAGCGGATGGCAGAGCTCCGTGCCGACAACGGGGGCCGGCATCCGACCGGGTTGATGATACTGACTGAGAATCGCTACGCGGCCAAAGACCTCGAGACTGCCAGGGCCGACCTGCAGCGCGTGCGGGATTACCAGCCCATCGCCAAGGCCCCCTATTAGCCCGACAAGCTTCCGGGGTAGCTTCTCACCTTATGGCTTGGAACCGTATTGCGGCTTCGTGGTTGCTACGAGAGGTCCTTCGCTTGTTGCCTTTCGGAGGGGCTTGGAGCCGTATTGCCGCTCCATGGTTGCTACGACAGGTCCTTCGCTGTTGCCTTTCGGAGGGGCCCGGGTACCCACTGCGCAGCAGTGGGTGAGGGATGTTTGGGGCCCCATCCGGCCCAGCCGTTGCCTTGCTCCCCCTCCCGTATCGGGAGGGGGCCGGGGTGAGGGCCGCCGTTGCCTTGCTCCCCTCTCCCTGCGGGAGAGGGGCGGGGGTGAGGGCAGCCTTCCGCACGGCCCGAACGACTGGGCCGGCCCACATATCATGCCTCAAAAGGAGAAGGAAAATGGCCACAATACCCATCGCGTTACAGTTGTACTCAGTCCGCACAGACTGCGCCGAAGATTTGCCGGCAACCTTGGAGAAGGTAGCCAACATGGGCTATGAGGGCGTTGAATTCGCCGGCTACTACGACTACGAGGCCGAGGGATTGCGCAAGGTGCTCGATGACAACGGCCTCATCTGCTGCGGGGCGCACCTGCGCATTGAGACGCTGCTCGGCGACGAGTTGATGAAGACCGTCGAGTTCAACCAGGTGCTGGGCAACCCGTACTTGATCTGCCCGGGCCTGCCGGAGGAGTACCGCGACAGCCGCGATGCCTGGCTCAAAACTGCCGGGGTATTCAACGAGATCTCTGCCCGAGTCCGGCCCCTGGACATGTGGACCGGCTATCACAACCACCACATCGAGTTCACAGAACTGGACGGCGAGCTGCCCTGGGACACCTTCTTCGGCAACACTGACAAGGACGTGCTGATGCAGCTTGACACGGGCAATGCGCTGCACGGGGGTGCGGACGTGGTGCCGTTCTTGGCGCGCTATCCGGGCCGCGCGCTGACGGTGCATCTGAAGGAGTATTCCGCCACCGATGACAAGGCTCTGATCGGCGAGGGCGACGTGCGCTGGGATGAGCTCTTCGATTTGTGCGAGACGACTGGCGCTACGCGCTGGTACATTGTGGAGCAGGAGAGCTACGCCTATCCGCCGCTGGAGTGCGTGGAGCGCTGCTTGCAGAGGCTCCGCGACATGGGCAAATAGACTGCCCGCGTCCGTTGCCGTTCTCCCCCTCCCGACACGGGAGGGGGCCGGGGGGTAGGTGCCGTTGTAGGGGCGCATGGCATGCGCCCGCGGTCTGTTATTGCCGTCGTCGTTCGGAGGGCCCGCATGGCGGGGAGTTTGCCTGCAAA
>JALGTY010000069.1 GCA_029821145.1 Candidatus Zipacnadia bacterium | reverse complement strand
CGCCACGAGCGCACCGCCACCAGGACGTTGTAGCCGCCCATCGTGGTGCCGCCGTGAAGCACGGTTGCGCCGTATTTGTAGTAGGCACCCAGAACGAAATAATAGGCCAGAAGGCACCCCACAACAAAAGCGACGATCATAACGACCGGCATCACACGTGGCTTGATCCCGGCTTCGTCGGCAAGCCGGAAGTTCTCCGCATGGTAGGCCGACATCGCGCCGAGAAAGCCGCGCGAAACCCAGTTGAACACTCTGAGAATCGCCAGAGGAGCGACATTGTTCCCGGCGATGAGACCCCGGGTGCCAGTGAACTCGAGGACAGATTCAAGGTATTGGGGCGCGGGTCCCCACATGGTCGGAACGCCCGCTTCAGTCCGGATGCGCGCGAATACAAAGCCGCAGGCCATGAATATTACGAAGAACGCGGTCGCATAACCCACGGGCATGCCCATAGCGCGGCTCCAGGCAATCAGCGCCACAAATCCGCCGACAGCGCCCAACAGTGCCCAGCGGTGTGGGAGTGGCTCATCAGAGTCATCAACCTCGGGATCGCCGTAAAGCGCCTTGCGGACGATGCGCGCCAACTGGTGGCGGCCGATCCACAACACCACAAGCATCATCGCGACGTAGCCGCCGGCGGACTGAGACATATTGAAGGGAAAGCCGGGAGTGGCGCTCAGGCCGAGAGCATCGGACATGAAGCGAAGCCCTGACTGCATCACGAAGAAGAACCAACCGGAGAATAGAATATCAACTGGGACAAAATATCCCAGACCGATTACCTGTGGCCGGTGAAACACCGTCAGCCCCCGGAAGGCAGTCCAGGGATAGTCGGTGAAAATAGCGCGGCCCAGGTTGTAGCGGTCCGTAAGAGCAATGACGGCGGGATTGTGCGCGTGGGCGATATTGAAGATATGATGAATGATGACAAGGCCTATGGCGAGCCACACGAGGGGATTGCGGAAAAAAGCCACATGGCTCCCCGGGGCCTCCTTTTCGACGACACTGAGTGGAATGAACAGCAGCGGGTAGCGCAGGCGCTCGTGTTGCACCCATTGCTTGTGGAAAAGCGCGATCAGGCACAGGAATGTGACGAAGACCAAAGTCATCCAGATGGTCCACATTGAGAGCGGATACAGCCACGGCTTCCAGGGAACTGAGCCATCATCGCTGCCCTCAAACATCGTGCGGATGACTTCGTCGTCGTGTGGGTAGAACCACTGCGGCAATGCTTCAGCCAGTTGCCGGTTGTTGTTATCCGGGGCGGCCAGGTACATGCCGGCGGTGGTCCAGGGCAGCAGCAGTTCGACGATACCAAAGGTGACCGGGGGAATGACGATGACCAGGATCGCATAGACGAGCAGGAGCTCTTTCCTGGATAGAGCGCTGCGGAACAAACGCGCGGTAAGGGGTATCAAAGCAACCAGAAGCATCAGCGAAAAGATGGCCGGCACGGGTGGCACTGAGAGCAGATAGACGGGGGCATAGATAATACCCGGTGCCTGTACGAGACTGGCCTGGTGCATCCAGAAGACCGATACTACTGAGAGCACAGCGGCGATGATGACAGCTCGGAGCGTCAAACGTGGTACCTGACCCTTCGTTGATTGTCTGTCCCCTGTTCTAGGGCTGGCAGGTGGCACTGAGCGGTATGGTGAACTCGTCGCCCTCGGCTACGTTGTAAATGACGCCTTTGGAATAATCCTTCGGATCAACGAAGCGCTCTACCAGCGTCTTATCGCCCAGAGAGATGACGGTGCCGTTTTCGCGGATATCCCTGATGAGATAGCAGCCGCACGAGCGCTCCGAGTTCTTGACGATGATGTATTGGCCGACCAGGTCATCGGTAGCCACACCCTCGGGGAGCACGGAGGGCTGGACCTTGAGCAGGTTGTCTTTCCAGTCGGAGACATCGAAGCCGGTAAGCGTGCCGACAATCTCGCCGCGGTCGGCAGTTAGTTTATAGTCCCCGTATTGCAGTTTCGTGCCTCGAACCAGCTTCGCCGCCTCGACCTTGCCATCACGCAGGCGGATGAAGCCCATCTGGCCATCTAGACTTAAGCCCCCTGTCTCGACGTGGCAGGGATTCTCCGCGATGATGACGATGTCGGTGCGGCCATCGGCCAGGTCAATCTGCACTGCGGCTGCAAAGCCTTCGCCATCGTGGGCGTCGAGTTGTAGCGACTTTGCCGAAGCGATGAACGGCTCCGGCTCGTAGGGCTCAAATACGGTGACGAACTGGCTTTGCAGGTCGTCGCCGAGCCGGCTACGGACGACGTAGCGCAGGTAGGCATCGAGGTTGCGCTTCTGGTGAGGCGGCTCGCCGATGGCAATGGCGATTTCATCAACGGGGGACAGGCAGTACATGCGCAGATGGGGGTCGCGGCCCTCGGCTATCGTGCCGTCCGGACGCACTGCATCCCAGTCAATCCAGCAGTTTTCCGAGGTCGCATTGCCACGCTCGACATTGCGCAGCCAGGAAAACGCCGTGCAGCCCTCGCCGGGCTCCTTGATTGGCGCTTTGAATTCCACGTCCGGCCCCGCAAATGTACCCGTGGCTTGCGTTGTTAGTTGCAGGTTCTGGTGAGTGACTTCGCGGCCCGGGCCGTTGTTCACCATACGGTGGTTGGTCCCGCCGCGGACCCAGAATACGTCCACGACGTAGCTGTCATCTTCTGAGACATCAATGAGACTGACAGCGCGTTTGTAGGTTCGCAGGTTCTCATACACGGGCGGCGTACTGCTGTCAACTATGGCGATGCGGGTCAGGTCGCCGCCGCTGAAGAGCTCGGTCTTGCCGCTCCACTTGTTGCGCTGCCGGCGGTCATTGACCAACACCGTGTTGTGGCTCATCGTGTGGTTGGTCCATGCGCCGCGCTTGCGTGATGTACCCATCGGGTACTGTGGATAGCCCAGGTCGGGGTTCATGACCATGTGCTTGGCGAAGATGCCCATGTTGAGACGGTCTGCGTGGCCATGACCGCCTATCTTCCCGTACCAGATATAGGCGCAGCGGCCGCGAGTACTTCCGCGCTCAGCGCCCTCGGAACTCTGCAGTATGGCCAAGCCGTAGCCGCTGTTGTTGACGCTTTCGAGGCGGATGGGCAGCTCCGGCTTCAGCGCCAAGAGTTGCTCCAGCAGTTCCTGGCGTTCTTCATCTGTCTCATGGATATTGAGGCGCGCCTCGAGCCTTTTTCGGTCATAGCGAACTGTGTGCCACAACTCGCGGGCGATATCCTCGGTGCCATAGGCTCTGAAGCCGCTGAATAGGATTCCTAGAGGATGCATATTGTCGCCCCAGGCCTGGGCGCTGCCGGCATCGCCGATACTCGGTTTGACCTGGTTCAGGCAGCGGTAGGCCTGGCAGGCGACGAACAACTGCTTCATCTTCGGGAAGTCGCGATACATGTCGTGTTTCTGGTAGGGCTCGTAGGCCTGCAGCAGGTCGGCCACGGGGACGAGGGCACGCGGCGACAGGCCGTAGCCGCCGGTAGTGGCCTCATAGGACACGCCGTCGCGGCAGACCAGATCCACCAGTATTCTCGCTATCATGCCACCCTCGGGCTCAAAGAGCCAGTCAAGATACTGCTCGGTTTTGCCCGGGCGGTCCAGGGCGATAGCCGCCATCGCCATGCTTCTCTGGTGCGAGCCGATGTTGCCATGGATGTTCCCAGCGATGACTGCCTCGCAAAACAGTGCGATGAGGTTGTCTTCGATGTGACGGGCTACTGCCTCTGTGGTAGGCTTTTCCTCCAGGCCAGGATACTCTTGCCTCATCTTCGCGCAGAACTGCACCAGCTCCTGGTCTTTGAGCATCTCCTCGTAGATGACATCGTAGGCATAGGAGAGCTTGCTGGCGGTACTGGTTTCCCAGATGCAGCCCTGGATCATGCCCCTGCCACTGCCCCCGTCGGATATGTTCCACGCATACTGCTTGCCATTGAGATACGAGCCATGTCCGGATATGAAGGAGTAGTCAATATTGGGATACACATCCGCATACCGGTCCAGCAGCACGGCGGCTTTGTGGGCGTAGATCGGCTCACTGGTTAGAGCATAAGCGCGGGCGAGGGTATTGATCGCGCTCATACTCCGCAGCCACTGCAGGTAGGCGCAGCGGGCAATGAAAGCCAGAGTGTTGTCTTGGTACTTCGCACCGAAGCCGTCATCCACCCATTTCTTGTGGTCCGGATCCTTGGGATCGGGATGGTCAGGGTTGAACAGCAGGCTCTGGTCGGCCTTGTCCGGATCGAACTCACCACGGTCATCAAGGCCGGATTCGTAATAGGCCCCGTAATCGTTGCTCGGGAACAGCGTGCCGCAGTTCTTGCACTTCAGCTTCCAGGGATGCTTCTCGATGTCATGTCCCCAGCGCAGGTAGCCGAACTCTTTGATCTTGAAAAACTCGTCACCGCAATTGGGGCAGCCGCAGCCCCTGTTGACATGCAATTCCCGCGGGACCCACTGGCTGAGCACCATACGCCACAGCTCTTCGTCCGACATCTCAATATACTTCTGCGCGTAGTCGATCGCACTTTGCTGCTCGGATTCCGCCCACTCGTACTTCTCGGCATTGGCCAGCGCGTTGGCGCGCATTTGCGCAGTAACAATGTGGCTGCCGGTCTTTGCCAGAGGCCGGTCGCACCCAGATGCCACAATTGCCACAACAAAAACTAATACCAAAACAGCTCTCAGTGTCATCGTAATTCCACCCTATCCATACTCGCTCGTCGCACGTGTCTGAACATTTCGCCGTAATGAACCTGCTGCCTTCGTTGGAAATTGGGGACAGTCACCTATTTCTTGCGATTTCTGTAAGTTCCACTCGTACTGCTCTGCAGAAATAGGTGACTGTCCCCAAGTTTCCAAGTAAGAGAAGGGTGTCTTACGCGTGGTCTGAAGCATCGAGAGCCGCCTGCTATCCGAACTGGACCATGTAGCCGGCGAGTATCTCCGGGCCGAAGATGGACATTATGATCCAGGATATGCCGCCAGCCAGCAGGTCACCGAAGGCGAGGCCGAGGAAGAATGGCATGAGCTGGCGGTAAAGGCGCGCGCCGCCGAGACGGTGGACTATCGCCTTGACCACCCACGTCACGAAGAACGGCCCCCACAGGGCGTAGCCGTAGCCGGTGCAGGTGACATAGCCGATGGGGTGCAGGGGAATGCGCAGCCAGCGCCAGCGCGCCAGCACCAGGAGGATAGTGAATGCCGCGCCGGCTATCATCGCAATTGCCTGATTCAGATCTGGGAGGGCTTCAGAGTCGAGCATCGTCGAGGCCTGTTGCCAATGACTGTAAGCAGTGCTGATAGCAGGCCCACCCATTCTGGTGCCGCCGGCGATGGTCGTGGACCCGTACTTGTATTGGGTGCCCAGAATCAGGTAGTAAGCAAAGATGCAGCCCAGCACGAACGTAATCATCATGACCGGCGGCATGATGCGGGGATGGAGCTTGACCTCCTCGGCCAGACGTTCGTTCTCGATCTGGTATCCCATCTGGCCGGCGAAATAGCCCTCGCTGAGCCATTCGAAGGTGGTCAATACCGAGATGTTGCGCAGGTCGCCTTGCCTGATCAGGTCTCTGGAGCCAACGAAGTATTTCAGGATCCTGGCGTGCCCCCCGAAATAGCCCCACATTGTGGGAATACCGGCCTCCGCACGGATGCGGGCAGAGACCACAGCAAAACCGATGACCATGAGGAAGTACGCGGCCGCATAGGCAGGATACACCCCCATGGCGATGACCCATATCACGATGACAGCCGTGCCCCCGATAGTGCCTAGAAGGGCTGCGCGGTGAGACATCGGCTCAGCAGAGTCATCAATGCTGGTGTTGCCTCCGAGAGCTTTGCGCCAGATGATGGCGATCTCGTGGCGGCCTACCCACAGCAGAATTAAGAACATGCCCGTGTAGGCGCCCGCCGACTGTGCAAGCGTGTGCGGAAAGCCCGGAGCAGCGGAGATGCCAAACATCTCAGACAGCAGTCGCAGGGTTGACTGACTGAGGTGGAAGAACCAGCCTGAAAACAGGATGTCAAGTGGCACGAAATATGCCAGCCCGATGACCTGCGGGTTATTGAAAATAGTCAGGCCGCGATACACCGTCCACGGGTATTCGGTGAAAATGGCGCCCAGGTGATAGCGATTGGTCAGAGCCATGACCGCGGGATTGTACTCGTGGGCGATGTTGAGGCAGTGATGCAAGAATACCAGGCCGATAGCAATCCATACCAGCGGGTTGCGGAAGAACGGTGCTCGACTGCCCGGCACCGCCTTTTCCACTATGCTCATGGGGACGAAAAGCAGCGGAAAACGAAGCCGTTCGTTCTCCACCCACTGCTTGCGTAGCATCGTCAATGCGCACAAAGTGGTGAAGAAGAGCAGCGTCATGAAAATCGTCCACATCGCGAGCGGATAGATCCACGCGCCCCAGGGCACAGAGCCGTCACTGCTGCCCTCGTACATGGTGCGGACGACTTCTGCATCATGCGGGTAAAACCACCGTGGCATGGCCTCGGTGAGCATCGCGAAGTTATTGTCCGGGGTCGCGAAATACAGCGCAGTAGAGGCGGACGGAAGCATACATTCGATCACGCCCCAACTTACCGTCGGAATGGCGATGACCAGGACCATGTAGATGAAGACCATCTCGCGCTTGCTCAGGGCCTTGCCGAAGAGCTTCATGGTCACTGGCACCAGTGCGACGAGGAGTATCAGGCAGAAAACGGCAGGCACCGGGGGTACGGAGAGAAGATAAATCGGTGCCCAGAAAAGGCCCGGGGCTTGGACCAGACTGGCCTGGTGCATCCAGGCAACGGCGATGATGGACAAGAGTATTGCAATAATGACGGCGCGAAACGTCAAACTCGACCCTCCCGGCCTCATCTGATGGGGGGATGAAACGGCACAGACGGTGAGTAGTTCGTCAGAGCCCAGGCCAGTCCCTGCAAGCACGACCACGTCAGCGACCACATCGCTGAGACTAGCTCTTCAATACACGCAGCCCTTGTCTGTCAATGGTGTAGGGCATGTGTTCAGCGCCCATTTCTTCGAGGGTCGAGATCACTGCTTGCTGGGCTCCAGGCTTGCAGAACACGCTAATGCACCCACCGCCGCCGGCACCACAGACGCGGGAGGCCAAAGCGCCGTTGGCCTTGGCGGCGGCCATCAACTCCTCGATGCGGTCGGTGCTGACGCCTTCGGCCAGGCGCTTGCGGTTCTCCCACTCCTCATTGAGCAGATCAGCGAAAGCGTCCAGATCAGCGCTGATAAAGGCCTCCCGCATTGCCAACGCCGTGCGCTTGATGGCCTTCATGCTTGCCAGAGCGGTCGGGTCCTGGTCTATGTACATCTTCAGCATGTCCCAGTTGGTGGCACCGGAAAAGCGCGCCTCGCCGGTGTAAAAGAGAAGCAAGCGCTGTTCCAGTTCGTCAAGCAGTTCCTCATTGTGCGAGAGGCTTTCCACCCGATCGCCGCCCACATCGAACCAGAGGGCGTTGAGACCGCCGAAGATAGCGGAGTAGTAGTCCTGCTTGCCGGTGGGGATGCGGATGGTCTGAGCTTCCAGGTCCGCGCCGTAGCGGGCCAGGTCCATATCGGGGGTGTTGGCACCATTAAGGGAACGCAGGCCGCCGCTGAGGGCGATCAAAAGGGACGAGGAAGCACCCAGGCCGGAGCCGTGGGGAGCGTCGTTTCGGGTATGAACATCGAGCCCGCACTGCGGCCTGTAGAACTTGACAATGCGTACCAGCAGGTCGAGGTCTCCATACAGCGGCAGTTCGTCCACGCTCGGCGCGTGTACGGAGCTGGCGATGCAGTGGGAGTTGATGCACACCCGGTCATCCTCACGGGTATGCAGACGTACGTGGCTATGGACAGATACGGCCAGGTTGAGGGTCAAGCCACCCTCCTCGAACAGATACAACGGGAAAATATCGAGGGTGCCTCCTGCAAGGTCTATGCGCGACGGCGCTGTGGCCTCAATTATCATGTTGCCTCCACTCCAGGCAGCAAGCAAGTTATCTTGGATGCGCTAAACGCGGTAGAAAGCCCGGCCGCCGCGTCAGATGTCGGAACCGGGCGAAAAGAAAGACTAGCTAGTCTTCAGACACCGAGCATATGCCATTACTCTTGCCGAATTATAGCATTCTTTTGCCGCTAGGGAAAAGGAAACGCGGAGCCTTTCTTCTCCGCAAGTGGTCTGTTTAGCCATTTCTGTGATGAAAAAGAGGCTTCAGCCCCTTTTCCCAGAGAGTGATAGACAAGGAAATAGTGCTGAGCTATGGAATAGTCCATGTGTAATCTAAACGGATGCCATCACTGCAAGGGAGTACAGCCAATGCGGGACGTTTTTGTGATGTGGCGCAACACCAGGATGGTCGTGCTGGTCGCGCTGTCGGCCGCGATCTATGCAGCTATCCTGATACCGTTCAAGATAATCCCGATAGTCCCCGGCTTTACCGAGCTGCGCCCGGGCAATGCCGTGCCGATTGTGTGCGGGCTCTTGTTTGGACCGGCCGCAGCATGGGGCTGTGCAATAGGGAATCTGATTGCTGACTTCTTCGGCACCATCGGCCCTGGCAGCTTCTTCGGGATGATCGGCAATTTCCTGTTCGCCTACGTGCCATACCGCGTATGGGTGATGTTCAAGGGCTTCAGGCCGCCCAGCGGCTCATGGAAAGAAGTGCCCCTGCTGGTGCTGGCGATATTCATGGGAAGCGGCGCGTGCGCTATAGTTATCGGCTCCGGCGTTGAACTACTGGGCCTGGTCCCATACGTGATCCTGACGAGCATTATCACCATCAACAATACGGTGGTCGGGATCGTGCTCGGGATACCGCTGCTGATTCTCATGTATCCGCGCGCAAGACGCTGGAATCTGACCTTCAGCCAGGTGATGCAGGAAGACGACATTCGCGGCACGCGCCTGACGCCGATTGCCGGCTTGCTGGTATTGGTCGCCTGCATCATCGGAGTATTTGCCGCGCTCGATATGGGCGGACACATTGCAGATTGGGCGATGAAGCTTGGGATTCTGGATATGCAGCCGGTTATCGGTGATAACGGGAAGCCGGTCCCGGTCTCGCTGCTAGTTCCCGCTGAGATGTCACTGCTCCAGTTGGGCTTGTGGTGCAGCCTGGCCATACTTGTTGGCAGCTCTCTGATGGCGAAAGTGGGCCTCGGACGGCGACCTGCGGCCGGCCAGGTTGAGCAGACCACCGGCGGCCAGGCAGGCACGGGCGGCCTGGTGGTAGAGGACGTGGAGTTCGCCTACCCAGACGGCGGAGAAGCGGCCCTGCGAGGCATAACTTTCACTCAAGGGGCCGGCCAGATGCGCTTCCTGATGGGCAGAACCGGTGCGGGCAAATCCACGCTCTGTTTGTGCCTCAACGGGGTAATCCCACAAATGCAGTCGGGCGCTTTTTCGGGCAGTGTGCAGGTTGGCGGGCTGGATACGAGTCAGTGGTCCGTTGACCAGCTTTCGCGCGTGGTGGGGCTGGTGTTTCAGGATTTCGAGACACAGCTTTTCTGCAGCGATGTAGAATTGGAGGTGGCCTTCGGGCTGGAGACTCGCGGTGTGCCCAGAGAGCTGATGCGTGAGCGGGTTGATTACTGGATTGATGCGCTGGGGTTGCGGCATCTGGTCGGTCGCGACCCGAGCACGCTTTCCGGCGGCGAAAAGCAACGCCTGGCACTGGCCGCGGTGATGGCTGCTGAGCCGCCCGCGGTTGTGCTCGACGAGCCGACTACCGACCTGGACCCGGCAGGCAGGGCCGAGGTTATGGAGGCAGTGGGCCAACTGGCCGATGATGGCCGCACCGTTGTGGTCGCTACGAATGAATCGGCAGAAGCTGCCGACGCTGACGGCCTCCTGGTGCTGCAGGAAGGTGTGCTTGCCTATGAGGGTGCGCCTGCAAGCCTGCTACAGGACATACAAGCCTCCGCAGCACTGGGACTGCGGCCCGACCCGCTGGCGGAACTGGCCGCCGCTGTGGGTCTTGCGCAGGTGCCCCAAAATGTCCAGCAGGCTGTCGAGATGCTGCGTGAACGTAGTGCCCGCCTTGATGAGGAGGCTTTTAGTTCCGCGCAGGCCAGTGAGCAAACGCAAAGCGTGCGAGCCCCGGCTGCAACATTGGAGAACGTCTCATACAGTTATGGCCGCGCGCCTGCCCTGCATGAGGTATCGCTGCAGGTCCGCCGGGGCGAATTCGTGGCGATCTTGGGGCCGAACGGCTCGGGCAAGACGACGATGTGCAAGCTGGTCACGGGGCTGCTTGTGCCCGACAGCGGCACGGTGGCGGTGAACGACCAGGACGTGAGCGAAATGCGGGCAAGTGAGCTGGCCGCGCAGATCGGATACCTCTACCAGAATCCCGACAGTCAGATATTCGCCGATACGGTCTTTGACGAGGTGGCCTTCGGGCCGCGCAATCTGGGACGGACGACTGGACGCATCAGGGAGCTGGTCATCGAAGCTCTGGCTATCACGGAGCTTACCGGGTACGAGGACACCGACCCCTTCTCGCTGACCCGAGGCGAGCGGCAGCGCGTGGCTCTGGCGGCGGTCCTGGCGTGCGAGCCCGGCATCATCGTCTTCGATGAGCCGACCACCGGCCTCGATGTGCCGCAGCAGGAGGCGATGATGCAACTGCTGAAGCGGCTGCAGGGGCAGGGCCGAACGGTCATAGTGGTCACCCACCACACCAAGATGGCCTTGCGCTATGCCGAACGCCTGGTCCTCCTACGGCAGGGCCGCGTCCTCGCCGACGGGCCGACGCGCCGGGTGGTGAATGACAACGAAGCATTTGCGGCTGCCGGCCAGTGTCTAGCACCGTTGGTGGCAATTTCCCAGGAGCTGTTTGGTGTGCCGCTGCTGAGTGCAGAGGAGTTCGAGCGCTACGTGCATCTGGGCTGAACGACATGGTGTCGGGCCGGGAGCCAGCCCACGTAATGCTGATATAGAGAGGGATTGCTGATGCAGACACAGTTTCTGTTCATAGCAGCCAGTACCGGACTGCACCGCTTGCACCCGGTAGTCAAGGTACTGGGGCTGGCGATACTATTCGTGCCGGCTCTGGCTTTCAATCACCCGGCGTGGATGGCTGTTGTATTGGCGCTGAGCGTCCTGCTGCTGTTAGCAGCGCGCGGGGCCCCCAACTTGCGCCGTCTGGGCTGGTTCCTGGGAATATTGTTCGTGATGAGCACACTGATGTGGTCGCTGTTCCTGGTGGACTTGCAGGAGCCGCACGTGCTGCTGGAACTGGGCGCGGTGACGATTTCCAGAGAGTCGATACTCTACGGGCTGGCGATGGGCTGCAGGATAGCCTCTTTGCTGCTGTTCGGGCTGACCTTCATCACTACCACGCGGCCCGAGGACTTCACCTTTGCCCTGCGCAAGCTCGGCCTGCCCGGCACACTTTCAGTGGCTTTGTCACTTTCATTCCGGCTGCTTCCCAGTTTCCTCGCAACGGTGCAGACCGTCAAGGATGCCCAGCGCGCGCGTGGGCTCGACCTCGATAGCGGAGGGTTGCTGACGCGGCTGCGGCGGTATCTGAGTCTGGTCGCGCCGGTGTTCGGCTATGCCTTACGGCAGGCGGATAATTTGTCGCGGGCGTTGGAGGCGCGCGGGTTAATGGCAGGGGCAAGACGCGTCGAACTACGGGAGTTTCCGGTAACCCGCGCCGACGCCGTGGCATTTCTGCTTGTCCTCAGCCTGGCGGTGGCCAGCGTATGGCTGCGGCTGGCAGGCTTCGGCGAGCTTCTGCCCAGGATCTAAGTTCCCGAGGTCTCGGCAGTCTTCTGCCTGACGCCGATGACCAGCAGGACGACTATGAGCCCGGCCGTCAACGCTGTAACGCCAATGATCAGCACCACCGCCAGTGTCTGCATCTTCAGGAAGCTGTTGGCGATTACCGACACGCCTGCTATGAGCGCGAGGAAGGCGAACACTCCCCGTATCTGCGTGCCCTTGACGTAGCGCGTTGCGAAAGCGCCGACCTGGGCCCCGACCGCCGCCCCGAGGAAGATGTAGAAGGCCATCAGCAGGTCAACGTTGCCCTTGAGAGCGTGGGTGAAGGTGCCGTAGCTGCCGGAGAAGATGATTGCGAACAGATCAGTCCCGACCGCGACAGTTGTCGGGCAGCCGATAAGGTATATCAGCATTGGTAAGCGTAGGAGGCCGCCGCCGACTCCAAGCAACCCCGTAAGGACCCCGGTGACAATCGCCGAGAAGAAGATTACCCACACCGATATTGATTGAATCTGTGAAATCGAGCAGCTTATGCACGGATAGAGCTTGAGGCTTTGCACCCACAAAGCCAGCCGACTTGTTTCTTCTTCGTCTGGTGGTGTGGCACTATCGCCGGGCTGGGCAGCGTTGGCTTCGGCGGCCTTGCGCGAGGCCTTGCTCACATCCCTATACATGAATAGCGCCAGTGACAACAGCAGGACTACGTACAGTCCACCGATGGCGTGCTCTGTCTGGGCCTCGCCGAGTGCTTTCAGCGCCTCCAGTATTCTTGCGCCGATCTCGATCCCAATTGCGGTGCCGGGAATCATGACCAGAGCGATCTTGATAGACACATTGCCGAACTGCCAATGGCGGAAGGTGGAGACTATGGCATGACCGAGCATCTGCGCCAGGGAGGTACCGATCGCAATATTCTCGCGGACGCCCAGTGCCATCAGCGCCGGTACCAGAATCCAGCCGCCCCCCATGCCCATAAAGCCGCCGCATACGCCTATCGCAAAACCAATGCCGATCA
>JALGTY010000491.1 GCA_029821145.1 Candidatus Zipacnadia bacterium | reverse complement strand
CCATCGCCGGCTTCTGGCGTGGTTTGAGGTCCGGTGGGCTGTGTTCAAGACGTATGGAACGAGCGGCAGTAATTTGCGGTGTTTGGAGGTGGTTTACTCTAAGGGGAGGGAAACACGAGATGAGACGAGCATTTACGTTGATAGAATTGCTGGTGGTGATAGCCATCATCGCAATTCTGGCGGCAATGTTGATGCCTGCGCTCGAGCGGGCGAGGGAGGCGGCCAGGAGGGCGAGCTGCCTGAACAACACCAAGCAGATGGGCGACGGGCTGGTCATGTTCCGAAATGACCACGACGACGAGATGCCGTACTACGACAACTTCGAGGGTCCCGGCTGGAACGGCAGGGCCTTCGCGTACAGCGACGTTTATCCGTGGCCTGAAAAGTGCAGTCTGGAGGCGCTGTGGCCCGGCTATTGCAGCAGCTACATGCTGATGCTGTGTCCTTCGGACAAATACGATGTCACATACGTCAAGGACAGGGGTGCGAACACTGGCACCAGGGTGAGAGGCTCGATTACGTACGACCTAGGGGGTCCAGCATGCTGCGGCAACAACGAGGGCTACGACAAGGAATGCTGGAACTACGGTACCCCCCCGGTCCCCGCAGGTCGCAATCCGAAGCTCGCGTGCGGAAGGATAGGTATGCACATACTTGACTCGCTGAGCTACTACTACTGCGGCGAGGTGGGCGTTGACCGCGAGGAGGCGGAGCACGCCGGTGACATGCGCATCCTGGCCGACAACGAGCAGGGCTCCTGCGAGCAGAAGGGCGGCGACGAGTGGTGGTGTGCCCAGTATGGCGACACCTATTCGCAGTATGCCTGCGAGCCGGACTTCCCCGTAGGCATAAGCGAGAGCGGCTGCGGCAGCGGCGATACCTGCGTGGGCACGCTGCAGAGGAAGGGTGAATACCACTACATCGGCGGCCTGGAGGATGCGGACAACCACAGCCAGGACGGCGTAAACGTGCTGTACATGGACTTCCACGCCGCGTTCGACGGCCGGCAGTGGCCCTCGCCGATCGGGATGCTGTATATGACCGACGACGACGCGAATTTCACGCACTGCGATTGGGCGGGCGTCAATGACGGCTCGTGCGTGCCTTAGGGCGCGTGGTTTCTTGCGGCAGGTTTCTCCGGGGCGGATATTATGTCCGCCCCTTTCTTTTCGCCTTGTGTTCGTCGTGTCGTCGTGGCCAACGAGTCATTTGGAAGACGCCCTTCTTGCCCTTGACAAACGCCTGTGTAAGTGCTATAAACCGTTTTGCGTCGTTAGCGGGCGTGTTTGAAAGGGGGTGATGATCAGCGATAAGCGCGGAGGATGAATCTGGTAGGCCTGTTGTGGATAGGTTCATCGCCGGCTTCTGGCGTGGTTTGAGGTCCGGTGGGCTGTGTTCAAGACGTATGGAACGAGCGGCAGCAATTTGCGGTCTTGGAGGTTGTTGGCTCTAAGGGGAGGGAAGTGCGAGATGAGACGAGCATTTACGTTGATAGAATTGCTGGTGGTGATAGCCATCATCGCAATTCTGGCGGCAATGTTGATGCCTGCTCTCGAGCGGGCGAGGGAGGCGGCAAGGAGGTCGAGCTGCCTGAACAACGTCAAGCAGATGGGCGACGGGCTGGTCATGTTCCGAAATGACCATGACGACGAGATGCCGTACTATGACAATTTCAGACAGTTCCCGTACCAGCCCGTTTATCCCTGGCCCGCCGAGTCCAGTCTGGAGGCGCTCTGGCCGGGCTATTGCAGCTCTTACATGCTCATGCTTTGTCCTTCGGATAAGTACGACGTGAAGAAGGTCAAAGATTCTGGCGCCCGGCCTGCCGGAAGCGATCCATGGGGCGTGGGCGCGGACTGGGGTGGAAGCCCGAACTGTTGTGGCATGAACTCGGGCTACGGCAAGGAATGCGGTAACAATAGCTATGGCAAGCGGGAGTTCGCCTGTCCGAGGTTCGGCATGCACGTTGTGGACTCACTGAGCTACTACTACTGCGGCGAGATGGGCATTGATCGCGAGGAGGCGGAGCGCGCCGGTGACATGCGCATCCTGGCCGACAACGAGCGCAATCAATGTGGCCTGGGCGGCGATGAGTACTGGTGCGCCACATGGGATGGGCGCCCCGGCGAGTATTCCCAGTATGCCACTGAGCCCTGCCACCAAGTTGGAGCGATCATTGAGAGCGGATGCGGAGGCGGCATGTGCTGCGGTCCGTATGCCGGCGAGCAGGGAGTGTACCACTACATCGGCGGCCTGGAGAACGAGGACAACCACAGCGAGGACGGCGTAAACGTGCTGTACATGGACTTCCACGCCGCGTTCGACGGCCGGCAGTGGCCATCGCCGATCGGGATGTTGTACATGACCGACGACGACGCGAATTTC
>JALGTY010000490.1 GCA_029821145.1 Candidatus Zipacnadia bacterium | reverse complement strand
ATGCCCATGACAAGCGGCTGAGCGAGAGCGAAGGCGATATGGATAAGAGCGTTCTGACTGTGAGTAGATTCTCGATTGACAGGAGAGCAATTGGCCTGGTTGTGGCGTGGCTTGGCTTTGCGCTGGCGGGCAGCACCCCTGGATGGAGCGATGGCGTGGAGGCCACCTGGACGGAGGTCGAAGCTGTTGTGTACGGCGCGCGGGCAGACGAGCGCGGTCCTATCGGAGGCGGCGAGGGATACACACGCATTGTTACCGACGGAGACTATACTGTAACGAACCTTGATGAGCTGCTGCAAGCACTTGCGCAGGTGCAGGCCGGTGAGGTGGTGTTCATTCCCGGCGAAGTTGAGATAGATATGACTTCGCGGATTTACATCGAGAAACTGGTGCTAAGCATCCCGGAGGGTGTCACGCTGGCCAGCGACCGAGGGTATGAGGGATCGGCGGGCGCGCTGATAACCAGTGACGCCCTGGACACGCCGATGATGATCGAGGTGGCGGGCCCGGACGTGCGGATTACGGGACTTCGCATCCGTGGCCCGAATCCGAAGCCGTACATCGAACACCATGATAGAGCCTTCAAGCCCGACGGCCTGGGACGAGACTACTACTACAAGTTTCCGCTCTCCTACGGGATCCGCAGCAGCCATGACCGGCTGGAGGTTGACAACTGCGAGATCTCCGGCTTCGGTCACACCGGGGTTGCTCTGCACGAAGGCACAGGCCACCATATCCACCACAATTATATTCATCATTGCCAGTACCGGGGCCTGGGCTACGGCATCTGCCACCGGAGGGGAGTGTCGCTGATCGAATGCAACCTTTTCAACTACAACCGTCACTCAATCGCAGGGACCGGACATGTGGGCTCCGGGTATGAGGCGCGCAATAATGTCGAGTTGGGGAAATCGCTGGACCACTGCTTCGACATGCACGGGACGCGAGACGGAAAGGCCTCCGCGGGCTCGACCATCCTCATTCATCACAACACCTTCGGAGCGGACGTTTTCTATGGTGAAGAGACTATAGCAATCCGCGGCGTTCCCAGAGAAAAGTGCGAGATTCATCACAACTGGTTTCTGAAGTACGGGTCATCACAGGGCGCAGTGCGGGTTGCCGAGCGGCCCGACCAGACCACGCGCGTGCATGATAATGCTTACGGTCAGGACCCTGTGGTTGTGCGCTAGCGGTCGGAGCAGCACGACTTCCCGTACGCGATCCGGCTGCCTGGCGACGGCGTACTCGGGCGGGTCGTCACCAGTCACGTCTCATTCTGCCTGGCCGACACACGGCGCTGAACCGAAGGGAGATGGTCCACCTGTTTATTGATATCCATTGCCATGCGTATCGCAAGTGCCCGCCATTCGTATGCCAGTTCTGCACCGCCGAGCAGGTGATTGAACGCTACGACGCAGTCGGCATCGAGAAAGGGGCGCTGCTGCCGATCGTCAGTCCCGAGATCTACCTCCCCCAGGCGAATGAGGACATTCTCGACATGGTCGCGCAATACCCCGACCGCCTCATCCCCTTCTGCAACATTGATCCGCGCGTCCTGACCAACTCCGCCACTGCGCCACTGGGTGACCTGCTGCGCTACTACCGCGACCAGGGATGCAAGGGCCTCGGCGAAGTAATGCCCAACATGCCGCTCATGGACCCCCTGGTCCAGAACCTCTTCAAGCACGCGGAAGATGTTGGGCTGCCGGTGATCTTCGACGGCTCAGACCAGGTCACGGGGGATTTCGGACTCTACGACGACCCCGGGCTGCCGCAACTGGAGCACACTTTGCAGCGCTTCCCGGACCTCATCCTCTTCGGCCACGGCCCGGTGTTCTGGTCGGAGATCGGCCGGTTGGATACACCGGGAGAACGGGGGTACATATTCCGCTTTGATGGTGGTCAGGTCGGGTGCCGCCCGAGCGGACCCATCGAGGAGGAGGGCGTTGTCCCCAAGCTCTTCCGCAGGTACCCGAACCTCCATGGTGACCTGTCAGATGCATCGCCATGGAATGCTCTGGCCCGCGATCTCGACTACGGGCCGAAATTTTTGACCGAGTTCCAGGACCGCCTGCTCTACGGCACCGACCTCTGCTCGCCGGACATGCCCCTGCCGATGATTGACCTGCTCCTGGACTGGCGCGACACGGGGAAGATCAGCGAGGAGGTCTTCAACAAGGTGGCCAGAGAGAACGCGGTCAGGGTCTTTGAATTGGAGTAACAAAGACGCCACGGATACTAGGCGCATTCTCGGACGGCGTAGCGCTCAGTTGCTCATCTAGCCATCACAGCCTGCTGAGCACTCTGTACACCTGCTGCCATTCGGGAGCCAGCAGGCACTCCGTCACTTCGTACCCGCCCATGCTGTAGTCGCTTGCAGGCGCACCGTAGTGGACATAGCCGTTTGAGAAGGCCGCCACAAAGGTATGTTCGTGTGGAGAGGTTTTCTTGACATTCAGGCCGACCTCGGTGAGCACCTCCGCCGGAGATGTTATCAGCACGCAGTCTCCGATCCTGATGCCTTGTACCTCGGCCTCGATTGTGTCCTCGCCGGATGCATCATTGAATGCTTTGTGCCACTTCAGCGTGCCCATGTCGCTCTGGATTCTTGCCAGTTGCTCCATGGCGTGGATGTTGCTGAGGTACTTCGCGATGTTCTGCCTGTTCCAGGCATCCAGTTCGACAAGCTCATCAGTGCCGATCT
>JALGTY010000489.1 GCA_029821145.1 Candidatus Zipacnadia bacterium | reverse complement strand
ATCTCACAGACCGCCTGGGTGAGCTTATCGGGCAGGCTAACTGTCGTGGCCTCATCCCAGATGAGCGAGAAGATATTGTTTATCGCGCTGTAGGCCATGCGCCCGGCGACACCCGCAATTCCTGCCGGCGAGACGAAGAAGACTGAATTGCCGCCACCGGGGAAATAGAACTCATCCGCCAACGGGAAACTGACCCGGGACATGATCTGCTCGACACTGGCGCCCGGCTCGGCCGCCCAGTCAAAGGCAGCACTGCCGGAGTTGTCGCCATCCACAAAGCCAGTGCGCCGCCATAGTGCTTCCGGCTCGACGTCGCCCAGGTCCAGCTCCTCGGCCAGGCGGTCAATCTCCCAGGGCTCCCAGACCTTACGGAAGTCCATAAACAGCGGGGGGTTACCGCCGCTAAGCCAGGTGAAGTAGAGCTGCGTGAGCAAGCCCTGGACGTCGGCTTCCGTGGCGTAGGGGAGAGGGGCCTTGCGGCCGGTGTGATCGAAGGTGGAGTTAAACAGCGACTCCATCACGTCCGCGACGGGCAAAGGAATTCCGCGCAGGTCCGAACCCCATTCCAACTGACTCATAAAGGCACCGCCGACTGCGTTAAGATCCGCCATCAGGTCGCGGGCAACCAGATATAGCGCCAGGCTCTGGCGGAAGCGGGCCTCGTCTTCGTGGTCGCGAATCTGCACGCGGTCGCCGACGTGCTGATCAATCCACCCGCGTAGCTCATCAAGCTCGCCCGGGTCGTAGGCCTGCTTGCTGAGCATATCCGCCAGCAGCTTCATATCCAGGCGCGTAACCTCCAGCCCCAGCAGATTGCGAATGGGAATGATGTGCTGCAGGGCTGTCTCCATACCCATTGAATCGTGCCCAAAGATGACTACCCGTCGGCCATGCAAGGCGCTGTAAGTCATCGCGGCGTAGCACCAGTCAATGAGTGCCTCAGCAGTCTCGGGGGTCATCTGCGGATTCATTCCGGTATCCGGCCAGGTACCGACATTGATATGCACCAGCTTGCCGTACTGGGAGATAGCGCCGCTGGAGGCGTGGACGAAGACCACCCCGGGCTTGGGGCCGGAGTTCCCGCAGGTCAGATTAAGTGGGATATCTTTGGGAAACTGGGTGATCAGCGAGATGAGGCTCGGTTGGGGAAAAGCCCAGGTGTCCGGCACGCAAACGATGGCGTCAACTCCGGCGTCCTTGAACTGGCGGGCGACCATATCGGCCTGCGGCTCGCCATCAATGAGAATGGGCGAGTAGACCACATTGGCCGGAGTACCGTCGGGCAACTGGACGGCTTCGCCGATGACGTTGGCGGCCATTTCAATGATGTTGACACACCGCTGGCGTGCTTGTTCATCAATACGGGGGTCGCTGGTCGCACAAACTCCGAATGTTGGCACCTTCGCGCATGCTTCGATCTGTGAACCAAGTCGCCGGATGTTGCTCATATGTTGTACTCCTTCAGAGCGGACGGGCAACCCTATTTCTGCCTGACGAGTTATTGCTCTCCGGCCGCCGATCTCTATTCTTCGATGCCTCTCCGGGCTTTTACGCCTTTGCTGTAATAATGCTTGATTTGGCGCATCTCGGTGACCAGGTCCGCGCGGTCCACTACACGACGGTCAGCGTTGCGTCCAGTTATGACAATCTCTACATACTCAGGCTTTGCGTTGACAACGGCCAGCAGAGCCTCCGCCGAGAATAGCCCCAGATCCACAGCCACATTTGCCTCGTCCAGGATAACCAGCGGATACTTGCCGGAGGCAATCGCCTCCTGAGTCTCCTGCAGGCCCTGCTGAGCGGCCTCAATGTCTTCACGGGCAGGCTCGCCCACAATGAAATGCTCCCGGCCGTACCGTTTGACGGTGATCAAGTCAGAGAGCCGAGTTAGGGAGGCCAACTCTGCGGTGGGCCTGCCTTTGGCAAATTGGGCGATGAACACCTTAGCGCCCGCTCCCGCCGCCCGCAGCGCGAGGCCCAGCGCAGCCGTCGTCTTACCCTTACCGTCGCCGGTGTAGACTTGAACATGGCCCCGTTCCCAGGGCCGATTCGTCTCGCACATTATAGATTGTCTCCCGATAATGCGGTTTCGTCCGACAACCCTCCAAACAGCCTCACTACCTCCGGCTCATCCGATGCCTGGGGAACTGTTATCAGGCTCTCTCCCAGGCGCAACGCTTCCTCCAGAGCCGCGGGATGCTTCAGTATGTCGCCCCTGGCATCCACCTAAGCTCGACACAGTCGAACATTTGTTCGCTTTTCGTACCAGCGACAGAAATCAGCATAGTACGTCGGTCCCGTTGTTGATCGGGGAACAGCGGCTGGCGCAGCACGTACTTGCGTGCCCACAGGCACTGACAACGCTCAATCAGCGCCTTGGCGTAAGCATTGACGCTCATAAAGAAAACAGGAGTGGCCACAATTAAGCAATCACACGCCAGAAGTTTTTCGAGAACCTTCGGAAAGTCATCCTTCAGAGGACATTCGCCGCTCGTCAGGCAGGCGTCGCATTCCTCGCACGGGCCCACCGTTAAGTCGCACAGACTTATCAATTCCACCACTGCGCCAGCCGATTCCGCGCCGGCCAG
>JALGTY010000488.1 GCA_029821145.1 Candidatus Zipacnadia bacterium | reverse complement strand
CTCATCCGCATCCATGTCGGACCGCGTTCTCCCTGCGCACATAGCCAAGGCTTTCTCAGCAAAGTCACGCATGTGCAACATTCGGACAAGCGGGTCATGTCTCGGCATAGACGGTCTCCGCCTCCGCCAGCACTTCGTCGCGGAAGTACTTGCTGAGGGATTTGCGGGTATTGATTTCCACGCGTCTTCCCCCGAGCATCTCAGACAACTCGGCCTCCATGTCAAAGAGCTTGAAGAAGCCCACTCCGGCATTGGGTCTGAACTCCACCAGTACGTCAACATCACTGTCGGGCCCAAAGTCATCGCGGAGGAAGGAGCCAAACAGGGCCAGCTTGCGGATCTTGTTCCGCCGGCAGAAATCGGCTATCTTGTCCCGGGGTATCTGTATTCCGTGTCTGTGCACTGTCTCTGCCACTCTCTCGGACTATGTGTCTCGGCGCGATAAGCCAAGCCGCGGTCATGCTCTACTGATGAACGTTTGTGCGTGTCGTTCGACGCCCAACGCTCACTGTCTATTCTACCGTATCACGGTCGCAGAAGACAACAGCGACCAGTAATTCGGGCACATTTGCGGCTGTCAAGTACCTCGCTGTCGGTCACATTACCAGCCGGATGGCTGCCTCGGCAAGGGCGATGTCCTTCGCCGCATCACTCGCCGGTGAGCATGGAGGCACCTCGCCGCGAACACAGGCTACGAAATGCCTGGCCTGCTCCAGGAAGGCCCAACTGGGCCTTGGTATTGGCCGTCTGAGCTCCGGCCAATCACCCATCGTATAGACAGTCACGTCTGCGTGAGTTTGTCGGGCCATCGGTGCGGGAGTATCTATACGGATTGCGGCTTGCGGAAAGTGTAGTTCCACTCCCTCGTACCACCGGGCGGCCTTCAGATCGCTGCACTCAAACACGCAATGAATGTCGCTCTCTGACCAGCCGGACACCACGAAGGGCTTATCCGGCTTCCACGCCACATGCTCCAGCGCGTAGTCTTCCCCGATCAGGTAACGCAGCAGATTGGTCACATGGCTATACAGATTGAGAAGGCGATTGAACAGGGCGTGGTGCTGCGCAGATATCCATTCCGGGAAGCCGAGGCCCTGATAGCCGTAGTCAGGAACCTGTTCGTCGGTGCGGATGGGGTCCTCGATGCCGACCAGCCAGTCGCCTCCGAAGCACCACACCCTGGCAAGCTCCGGGACGCCATATTCCCCGCTTTGCCGGAACTGTTCGATGGTTTCCCTGGCGAGGGTAACTCCGGTGTCATGCCGCTTCATGTAACCTACCTGGTAGATTAGCCCCTTGGTCTGGGCCAGAGCGACTAACTCATCTGCCTCCGCCATCGAGACCGTGATCGGCTTTTCGGTGATGACGTGTTTGCCAGCTTCCAGGAGGTCTTTCACCACCGCATAATTGAGGCGATAGTGCATAATTGCGGCGACCGCCTCCACATCGGGGTCCGCAGCCAACTCTTTGTGATCCCGGTATAGCTTTGCAATGCCGTAGCGCGCCGCCACTTTCCGGGCGAGTTCGGTGCGCCCCTCCGCCAGAGCCACCATTTCGCAATCAGGCACCTGAGCGTAGTTAGCGATGTGAGCCAGTTGCCCCATGAAGCCGGCGCCCACGAAGCCCATTCTTACGCGATCCATACTATCGCCTCCAAACATGTACTATAGAAGCGCCACCGAGAAGCAAAACGCTGATGCAACTCAGATCGGGCTGAAGATCAGGATTTCGCCGGCGTGATGCGGTATCACGAGGATGTCGTGGCGATCGCGGGTGCAAGCATGACAGGCTCGAGCACACATGGCTCCGTTCATCCCCGGCCTCAGCGTGTCCTGATAAGGCAGCTTGGCAACCTCAGCCCCCTCAGGTGAGAGAATGCTCAGGTACAGCGTAAGCGGGGTGCCGTGGGGAGTATCTGCATCGGGGCTCGCGCCCACGATCTCGGCCTGGACTATTTCGCACGCTCCAGGCCCGCTCCAATCAACCCAATCTCCGGCAGTCGTAAGGTAGATGCGCCCATCAGAGGTCGCCGAGAAGTTATCGTACTCCCACAGGACCTCGCCGTCAGGATTGGCCAGATAGGCGCGGCGTCCGGTCTTGGAGCAGATATAGAGACGCGGCTCAGCACAGTGGGGCGGCTGTGCCAGAGAGACTTTCTGCCCGTGCTCGATGCGGTCACGAAGACTCCACAACAGGTTCCCCTCGGCGTCGAACAGACAGGCGCCGGTGGAGGTAGCCAACTGGTTGCCGCTCTCCTGAATCGGGCCGATGACCATGTCGTCCACGTGCGTATCATCGCCGATCTCCTCGGGGACGTTCTTTGCCCACAGCAGCTCCATCGCCGATCTCCTCGGGGACGTTCTTTGCCCACAGCAGCTCACCAGTGCCTCTGCGGACCTCGAAGCGCTCGGCGTCGGCCATGCTGAAGGCAATTTCGTCAAGGCCGTCGGTGGTCAGATCGCCGCACAAGAGCTTATCCTCGAAGGACTTGCCGACAGTCTCGTGCCGCCATAGTTCGTTGCCATGTCCGTCGAGGGCAACAATGGAGCCACTTTTCTCATGGTGGTTGACGCCGGCAGCGATGCACAGTGAGCCGCGATCCTGCAAGTATCCGAGGTCCCACACCTGCACCAGGCCGTCGAGGTCAAAAGCACTCTTGATGCGACCAGTCTGCGCATCTAACACGTAAATCGGCCCAAGTCCGACGACGATCTCCAGTTCACCGTCGCCATCAATGTCGCAGATATGTGTCAGCAGGTGGCGGTGGTGAGTGCGATAATGCCAGTGGCTGCGCAGGTAGAGCTCGTCATCATCATAGAATGAATGGTAGAACCTGACCTCGGTG
>JALGTY010000487.1 GCA_029821145.1 Candidatus Zipacnadia bacterium | reverse complement strand
CTACGCGGCAAGAAGGTTGTGAAACAGCCCTCACTCCGCTCGGCCCAGATTGCCATCCTGCAGATACTGAGCCACCGCCTGGACAAGGTTGAGATCCAGCAGGCGGTACTGCACATGCTCGCCAGCGTCCCAACAGGGCCGCATCAACGTCTCCTCCGCCGCAACTATCACATACTCCTGCTCCGGCCTCAAGTCGCACTCGTCTATGCGCACCATCTTGTTGACCGGGTCAATGTGCCAGGCCAGCTTCATACCGCGCAGCAGCGGTGGCTTTCCGTAGAGCATTATCCAGCTCCGTAAGTGCTCAGTGAGCTGTGCGCCGGTCATCGTGAAGGCCACCAGGCTGTGTTGGTCGCCCACGGCCTCAATCACGTTGCAGTAGTACAAGGGGCCCTCGACTATCTTCGGCAGCTTGCGCCAGGCCCAGTGGAAGGTGACGTCGGCTCCGCTGTACTGATGGACGGCGTTCAGAGCGATCTTGTCCCAGTCAGTCTCGATGCCAGCCGGCACCTGGCACAACGCCGGCTGTCGCTGCAAGCGCCACTGCGCATCGAAGTGAAGCTTGCGTGGCTGCCGCACTGCACTCTCCCCGCCAACAACCACCAGGTCCGCACGGAGTTCGCGCAGCATATATGCCTTGACCGCCGGCGGTTGCGCCGAGTCGGCCGCGCCCACCACTACCACGTAGCGCCTGGGATTCTCCGGGTTGGGATAAATGAAGGCCACACTGGCGTCCCGGCCGCTGAAGCGGAGGTCCCCCAGGTCCAAGCCATCCGGATCAAAGCGCACTGGCAACCGGTCGGCGATGCGGCTGGTGATAAGATTCGCACCCGGGCCGCCAATCAATACCAGATTACAGTCAGCCACGTCCTCGGTGACAACGTCCGTGTCCGCCTTGATCGGGAATTCACATTCCGCATCTCTGACAAAGTTCATGGCCCGTTTCGGCGAGATGCTCTTGCCCTTGCTCACCTGCTCCGCCAATGCCTTGCAGGCCGCTGCAGTCTCCGCGCCCGCCTCAGTTCCATACACAATCAGCGACTTGCCGAACATCCAGTCAGCGAGCGGCCCTGCCACGTCAGGGGTTTTGAGAATGTCAGCCGCGGCCGGCTGCATCTCCACACGCAAGTTGGGGGCATACGGCAGCGTCCGGGATTTGCCATTGAGCACAACGGCAACCGGCTTGTCTTTGTGCACCTGGTCGCCGGTCAGGTCCAGCGAAAGCGCGCCCACGTTGTTCGTCTCTATCTCGATGCTCCTGGGGCCGGTGACGCGGACCGAGAACTTCGCCAGCTTGCCATATTCAATCAGCCGCTCGATGCTGACCCAATACGCGCGGTTGTAGCGGGGTCTGCTGCACACGAACTGAATATCGCTCGGATGATGCACCCGCCGGCTGTCCAACATCTTTTCCACGTGCCTGCGGTCACGATACTGGGTTCCTGTTGTGTGTGGGCCGGTGCGGTACTGCTGATAGGAGATATGCCCTCCAAGGCTGGTGAGTACGCCCACCAATACGTGCTCAATGCCGATCTCGCACCTTTCGTCGTGGACACTGTGATAGGGGCAGAAGTGGACATGGCGCATATTGGGGGCGTAACCGATAAAATTATGCGCGAAGTGAGCACAGGGCGCTGAGGAGGCAAACAGATGGGGCAATTGCATGGCGAAGTAACATGAAGTCCACGCCCCGCGCGAGAAGCCGGTGATAGACAGGCGGTCCGGGTCCATGCCGAAGTGCTCCTTGACCTGCTCATAGACCTCCGTGAAATCAACGTCGGCCATACATTTCAACTGCTGCACGGGATGGCGTCCCTCGAGTCCGATGGCGACGACCGGCCACTTGGGCAATGGCTGGTACCCACGGCTCTGCAGGCCGACGACGCCATAGTAGTAGTGAGTGTAGGTTCCGTGGTAACCGAATATGACGGGCCACTTTTTGCTGCTGTCGAAGCCCTCGGGAAGATTCACTTCGTAGGGCTGCAGCGAGCCGTCAACCCGCGAACGGTAGGCGCAGAGGAACGGACCGGACCTGCCAGCAAAGTAGTCACGGTCCTGCTGCAGTGCCGGCAACATTCCGTCAAGCTGCACCGCCCATTCCGTTGCCCGCCGCTCAATCTTGCCGTCCTTCGGGGCGTGCCGCCGCAGCATGTAGAGCAGGAGCTCTGCACAATCGCGCTGGAACGGGTAGCTGAGCTGCCGCCCGCCGAGAGCTGCGAAACGACGCTCAAAGTCCGCCATTATCGTCTCGTAGTCGGTCACGAGTGTGGATGCGATCCTGATCGGCTGGCTCTCAAAGCGATATGCGCCTCCCCCGACCTCGAAAGTGCCGGCGACGCGATAGAGGCCGCAGGGCAGGTCGGCTGTGTCAAGGGAGAAAGTGGCGGTCAACGGGCGCTGGCGGCCAA